>DATMJH010000049.1:0-6979 GCA_035554015.1 Mycobacteriales bacterium | reverse complement strand
CTGTACAGCGGAGCGCTCGCCGACCCGCCAGGCAGCGACGTCCCGGGTGCGCCGGGCGCGTCCGGCGCGGCGGGCACGGCCGGCGTGCCGGGCGCGGCCGGGCCCGGGACGGCCGCCGTCGTCGTCCCCGTCGGGGCTGCGCCGGGACCGGCGGCGGTCGCCGCCGCGACGGGGGTGCTCGCGGCGCTGGCGGCGCTGCGGTCGCGTCGCGACGCCGGCGGCGTGCTCGTCGTCCTGGGGCTGCTGGCCGGGGCGGCCGCCACCGCCGTGGCGCCGGCGGCTCGCGAGGCCGACGGCGGAGACCTCGCCGTCCTGGCCGTTCGCGGCGGCGCGGCGGCGCTGGTGTGCGCCGGGCTCGTCGTGCTGGCCCGCCGGAGCCTGCTGGCGAAGGTCGTCGCCGCGATCCTCGCCGGCGTGCTCGCCATGGCGACGGCCGCGGTCGCCGTCGTGGGCACCACCGTGGCGCGCGGCTACGAGCGCGACCAGGCCACGCTCGTGCAGGACGCCGCCGCCGGGCGCGAGCAGCTGCTGCGCCAGTCGCGCGAGCGGATCGAGGTGCTGGCGCCGGTGTTCGCCCGCGGCTGCGCGAACGCGTCGTTCGACCCGGCGCGCTGCGACAGCTTCCTGCGCCTCATCACCGAGCCGGACAGCACCGACTTCGCGTTGCTCGTACCGACCACGGGCGACCCGGTCGGTCTCGGCGGACGGGCGCCGCTGTCGCCGTCGGAGATGCTCGGTGTGGCGGGCAGCGACGTCGTCGCGGACGTCGTCGCCGGCGGGCCGTCGGCGGCGCGCGGGCCGGTCGGCGACTACGTGCGCCTGCTGGGAGCGGAGCCCGGGCTCGCGCTCGTCGTCGCGACCCCGCTCGAGCGCCCGACCCCGACCGCCGAGGCACCCGGCGCCTTCGTCTACGGGCTGCGGGTCGGCCAGCGCCTGGTGGACGCCGACATCGACGCCGGCGGGTTCGGGTTCACGCTGCTGGCCGACGGCGCGGTGGTCGCGTCGAACCTGTCCGAGCGCGACCGCGAGGAGGTGGCCGAGGTCGCCGAGGCGGCGGGTGGCCTGCCGGAGAGCGGCGTGACCGTGAACGCCGCCGGCAGCCGCCCGACGGTGCACCTGCTGCCGCTGCTCGACCGCTCGGGCGTCGCCGTCGGCACCCTCGCGCTGTCCCGCTCGGCCGAGAACGCGCTGGCGGCTCAGCGCGACGCGCTGCGCGCCCTGCTGCTGACCGCGGTGCTGACGACGGCGGCCGTCGCGGCGCTCGCGGCCCTGCTCGGGCGACGGACGGTCGAGCCGGTGCAGCGGCTGACCGCCGCGGCCAGGCGGGTGAGCGCGGGCGACCTGTCGACGCGGACGGGTGTCCGGAGCCGGGACGAGGTCGGCACGCTGGCCCGCGCCTTCGACACGATGACCGGCTCGCTCGCGCAGCTCACCGGCGACTTGCGCACCAGCGCCGCCCGGCTCGAGACGGTGCTGGCGTCGATGTCCGACGGGCTGCTCGCCACCGACGGCGACGGCCGGGTCACCAGCGTGAACCGGGCGGCCCTGGCGATGACCGGTCTGGAGCGGCCGGAGCAAATCCTCGGCCGGGCCGTGCAGGAGGTGCTCGACCTCCGGGCGCCCGGCGGCGGGGCCCTGCCGCTCGACCCGGCCGTGACGCGCGACGAGCCCGCCGAGGTGCACCGCCCGGACGGCGAGACGACGCCGGTGCGCGCCGCCGTCACCTCGCTCGCCACCGGCGACGGCTCGGCCGACGGCGTCGTCGTCGTGCTGCGCGACACCACCCAGGAGCGGGAGGTGGAGCGGATGAAGACCGAGTTCCTGTCCAACGTCAGCCACGAGCTGCGCACGCCGCTGACGCCGATCCGCGGCTACGCCGACATCCTGGCCAGCCGGGCCCTGGCGCCGGAGAAGGTCGCCTCGTTCGCCGGCACGATCCTGGTCGAGGCGCTGAAGATGAACCGGGTCGTCGACCTGCTCGTCGACGTCGCCGCGGTCGAGGCCGGGCGGGCGAGGATCGTGCCGCGCCCGGTCGACCTGCGCGGGCTGCTCGACGAGCGCGTGGTGGCCTGGCGCGAGCGCGCGCCCGAGCGGGCGGGCGACCTGCGCCGGCGGGCGGCCACCAGGCTGCCGCCGGTCAGCGTCGACCCGGGCTGGCTCGCCAAGGTGCTCGACGAGCTCGTCGACAACGCCGTGAAGTACACCCCGGCCGGCACGCCGATCACGCTGCTCGGCGCCGCCGCGCCCGGCGGGGGGCACGTGCGGGTGTCCGTCCGTGACGCCGGGCCGGGCATCGACCTGGCCGAGTCCGAGCTGCTGTTCACGTCCTTCGAGCAGAAGGACGGCTCCGCCACCCGGCGGGTCGGCGGCCTCGGTCTCGGCCTGTCGTTCGTGCGCCGCGTCGCGAGGGACGCCGGCTGGCCGCTGGTCGTGGAGTCGCCGGCGGCCGGTGGCAGGGGAGCGGAGTTCTCGCTCGACCTGCCGGTCAGCGCCGAGCCGCCGCCGCGCCCCGCTCGCCGAGGGTAGCGAGCAGCGCCGCGGCGAGCCCGGGCGCCAGGTCAGGGCCGGTCACCCGCTCGTCCGGTTCCCCGCCGATCCCACGGAGCCGGAGCACCGCTGCGCGGCTGCCGTCGCGCAGCACGCCGACGACCATCCGCACCTCCCGCCGGTCCGGGTGCCCGGCCGCGACCCGGGCCGGGTCGTCCGCCGGCTCGAGCTGCGCCTCCGCCGACGGCGGCAGCACGAGCACCTCGTGCGCCAGCGCCGCGCCGAGCACGTCCTCGCCGAACTCGATGCGGGCCAGGACCTCGTCGAGCGGCCCGTCGGGGAGGGCGTCCTGCTGGACCGGTGTCAGCGCGCCCGGCCGGTCGGCCACCACGCCCATCGTCCGGGCGACCTGCGGCTCGGCGCGCAGCAGCGCCTCGGTCTCGACGAGGGCGAACAGCAGCGGCGGCTGGTCCCAGCCCGCCTCGGCGACGTGCTGCTCGACCTCACCCACCACCAGGTGCAGGGGATCGAGGACGGGGCCGGTCTGCGCGGTCATGACCGAAGTCTCCCGCGGCGGAGGGAACCCGCGGCGCTGTGGTTGAGTTGCCCGGGGAAACGTCCCCCTCTCCTGGGAGTGAAGCCTTCGTGGCCGTCCGCACCCCCGGGGCCGGCCTGCCGGGCCGCCCCCGCCTGCTCGGGCCAGCACTCGCCGTCGTCGCCGTCGTCCTCATGGTCGGCGGGGTGCTCCTGTCGCTCTACACCGACCTGCTGTGGTTCCAGGCGGTCGGGTACACGACGGTGTTCTCGACGGTGCTGCAGACCCGTGTGCTGCTGTTCGTCGTGTTCGGCCTGCTCATGGCGCTGCTCGTCGGCCTGAACGCCTGGATCGCCTACCGGGTGCGCCCGCCGTTCCGGCCGATGTCGCTCGAGCAGCAGAACCTCGAGCGCTACCGGGTGGCCGTCGAGCCGTACCTGCGCAGCGTGCTGGTGGCCGGCGCCGCCGTGTTCGGCCTGTTCGCCGGGCTGTCGGCCGCGAGCCGCTGGCAGACCTGGATGCTGTGGCGCAACGGCACGCAGTTCGGCGTGGCGGACCCGCAGTTCGGGCGCGACGTCAGCTACTACGCCTTCACCTACCCGTTCCAGCGGTTCGTGCTGGGCTTCCTCATCACGGCGTTCGTGCTGGCGCTCATCGCCGCCGCCGTCGTGCACTACCTGTTCGGCGGGGTCCGGCTGCAGACGCCGGGCGACAAGGTCAGCCCGGCGGCGCGCGCGCACCTGTCGGTCCTCGTCGGCCTCATCGTGCTGGCCAAGGCCTTCGCCTACTACCTCGACCGGTACGGGCTGGCGTTCTCCGAGCGCGGGTTCCGGCAGGGGCCGCACTACACCGACGTCAACGCGGTCCTGCCGGCGAAGAACATCCTCATCGGCATCGCGGTGATCTGCGCGCTGCTGTTCTTCGCGAACATCGTCGTGCGCAACATCGTGCTGCCGGCCGGCGCGCTGGCGCTGCTCGTCGTCAGCTCCGTGGTCATCGGCGGCATCTACCCGGCGTACACCCAGCAGTTCCGGGTGAAGCCGAACGAGATCCAGCGCGAGGAGCCGTTCATCCAGCGCAACATCGAGGCCACGCGCGCCGCGTACGGCATCGACGACACCGAGGTGGTGCCGTACCAGGCGCAGCAGGACGCCGACGTCGATGAGCTGGAGTCCGAGGCGGCGCTCGTGCAGTCGGCGCGGCTGCTCGACCCGAACGAGCTGGCCCCGACGTTCGAGCAGCTCGAGCGGCTGACCTTCTACTTCGGTGTCACGCGCAGCCTCGACATCGACCGGTACGAGGTCGACGGCGAGCAGCAGGACTTCGTCGTCGCGGCGCGCGAGGTGAACATCGCGAACCTGTCCGGCGGCCAGCGCAACTGGATCAACGAGCGGCTCGCCTACACGCACGGCAACGGGCTCATCGCCGCGCCGGCCAACGCCGTCGACGTCGAGGGACGGCCGCTGTTCGTCGAGCCGAACGCCGAGGGCAGCCCGATCCAGCTCGAGCAGCCGCGCATCTACTTCGGCGAGCTGTCGCCGGAGTACTCGATCGTCAACACCGACCAGCCGGAGATCGACGGCCCCACCGACTTCGCCCTCGCCGGTGACGACGAGGGGGAGGAGGTGGAGGGGCAGGCCACCTACAGCTACACCGGCGACGGCGGCGTGCAGCTCACCCACCTCGGCCGCAAGCTCGCCTACGCGATCAAGTACCAGGAGCCCAACCTGGTGCTGTCGAACGCGATCCGCGAGGACAGCCGGATCATGTACGTGCGCGAGCCGCGTGACCGCGTCGAGAAGGTCGCGCCGTTCCTCGAGCTCGACACAGACCCGTACCCGGCGGCGGTCGACGGCCGGATCGTGTGGATCGTCGACGGCTACACCACGAGTGCCGGCTACCCGTACTCGCAGCGGGTCAACTTCGGCGACGTCACCACGGACAGCCAGGGCGGCGGCATCCCGGTGCAGCAGCAGGTGAACTACATCCGCAACTCGGTGAAGGCGACCGTCGACGCGTACACCGGGGAGGTGGAGCTCTACCAGTTCGGCGGTCGCGACCCGGTGCTCGAGTCGTGGAACAAGGCGTTCGGCGGCGACCTCATCGAGCCGGAGAGCGCGATGAGCGAGGAGCTGCGGGCCCACCTGCGCTACCCGGAAGACCTGTTCAAGGTCCAGCGGCAGCTGCTCGCGCAGTACCACGTCGAGGACGCGCGGGAGTTCTTCAGCCGGGAGGACTTCTGGGAGATCCCGGCCGACCCGGCCGCCGCCATCAACCGCATCTCGGCCAACCTGACGGCCGACCAGGCGCAGGCCCCGCCGGCCGGGAACGTCATCGACGCGAGCGCCAGCGGACCGAGCCAGCCGCCGTTCTACTCGATCCTGGACTTCCCGGGCCAGGGACGCCAGTTCCGGCTCTCCACGTCGTTCACGGCGCTGAACCGGCCGAACCTGGCCGCTTTCGCCTCGGTGTCGTCCGACCCGGAGGACTACGGCACGATCCGCGTGCTGCAGGTGCCGCGCAGCGACCCGCCGAACGGCCCGGGCCAGGTGGCCAACCAGTTCCTGTCGGAGCAGGTCGTGGCGACGTCGCTGTTCCCGTTCCGGCAGAACCGGGCCGAGGTCACCTTCGGCAACCTGCTCACCCTCCCGGCCGGTGACGGGCTGCTGTACGTGCAGCCGGTGTTCGTCCGGGCGCAGGGCGGCGAGAGCTTCCCGACCCTGCAACGGGTCCTGGTGAGCTTCGGCAACGAGGTGGCGGCGGGCACGTCGCTGGCCGAGTCCCTGAGCGACCTGTTCGGGGCGCCGTCGCCGCCGCCACCGGACGACGAGCCGGCCGAGCCGGGCGAGCCGTCCCCGACGCCCACGTCCCCGCCCGTCAACGACCTGGCCGCGGCGATCGCCGAGGCGGACGCCGCCTACGAGGCCGGCCAGGAGGCGCTGCGGCGCGGTGACTTCGCCGCCTACGGCGAGGCGCAGAAGCGGCTGCGAGCGGCGATCGACCGGGCCGCCGAGCTGTCGGGCAGCGGCTCGGGCGGCGGCTCGCCGTCGCCGTCGGGCTGAGCAGGGCGCTGATCATGGTGCAGGTGTCGCGCACGACCGCGGCAGCCACTGCACCGTGATCACCTGTGAGGTCAGCCCTCCAGCAGCTCGAGCAGCCGCTCCGGCGGCCGCGCCACGACGGCGCGGTCGCCTCGGATGACGACCGGGCGCTCGATCAGCTCCGGATGTGTGGCGAGGGCATCGAGCAGGGCGTCCCGGTCGGCGTCGGCCAGTCCGAGCTCGCGGTAGGCCGGCTCGCCGGTGCGCACCAGCACGTGCGGGTCGTCCGAGCCCAACAGGCCGAGCACCCGCTCGATCTCGTCTCGGCTCGGCGGCTCGACGAGGTAGAGCACCCGGTTGACCTCGACGCCGCGCTCGGCCAGCAGCGCCTCCGCACCGCGGCTCTTGCTGCACCTGGGGTTCGCCCACACCGTCACGCGCTCGGTCATGGCCGCCAGTGTGCCGAGCGGCGTTTGCACCGGCGTCCGCAGGTCACCTACAGTGGTCGACGCACCCGACGCGGGGTGGAGCAGCTCGGTAGCTCGCTGGGCTCATAACCCAGAGGTCGCAGGTTCAAATCCTGCCCCCGCTACAAAACCGGTCCTACGAACCGGACAGCACGGGCGGAATCTTCTGCACACGCAGAAGGTTCCGCCCGTTCTGCGTTGCGCAAGCAGCTCATAAGTCGGACCGAACCCGGGGTTTGTCGGACCGGTGCCCCGGCGGTGGGTGGACGCGTCCAGACCTGTCCACCCCGCGCCCACCGCGCCGACCTGCGCGTTCAGGCGGTCCCGCGGTTCCCTCGGCCATCGCGGACTGGACCCATCCGGACTCCCGCCGCGGGGGTGACTGCGCAAGGCCGCCGGCTCCTGACGGTCTCGCCTTGCCGCTCGCGCCCCTGCAGCGGCAGGAGGAA
>DATMJH010000048.1:0-20246 GCA_035554015.1 Mycobacteriales bacterium | reverse complement strand
GTGCACCGGGCGGCCCGGCCAGGTCCGGCGGGTCGGCCGCCCGGTGCACCGTGACCGCGTCTGCCGCCCGGGGGAAGCTCACGCGGCCGTCACCGCCTTGAGCGCGTCGGCGCGGTCGGTCCGCTCCCACGGCAGGTCGAGGTCGGTGCGCCCGAAATGGCCGTACGCGGCGGTCGGGGCGTAGATCGGGCGGAGCAGGTCGAGATCGCGGATGATCGCGGCCGGGCGCAGGTCGAACACCTCGTGGACCGCCGCCTCGATCCGCGCGGGGTCGACCTGCGCGGTGCCGAAGGTCTCGAGGAACAGCCCGACGGGGGCGGCGCGCCCGATGGCGTAGGCGACCTGCACCTCGATGCGGTCGGCCAGTCCGGCGGCGACGACGTTCTTCGCCACCCACCGCAGCGCGTAGGCCGCGGACCGGTCGACCTTCGAGGGGTCCTTCCCGGAGAACGCGCCGCCGCCGTGGCGGGCGAAGCCGCCGTAGGTGTCGACGATGATCTTGCGGCCGGTCAGGCCCGCGTCGCCCATGGGACCGCCGATGACGAACTTGCCGGTCGGGTTCACCAGCAGCCGGTACCCGTCCGTCTCCAGGCCCAGCGCCGACACCTCGGGCTCGATGACCTGCTCGGCGATGTCCGGCTTGAGCAGCGTCTCGATGTCGATGTCCTCGGCGTGCTGCGAGGAGACCACCACGGTGTCGAGCCGCACCGGCTTGCCGTCGGCATACTCGATGGTGACCTGCGTCTTGCCGTCCGGCCGCAGGTACGGCACGACGCCGTCCTTGCGCACCTGGGTCAGCCGCCGCGCCAGCCGGTGCGCCAGCGCGATCGGCAGCGGCATGAGCTCAGGGGTCTCGTCGCAGGCGAAGCCGAACATCAGCCCCTGGTCACCGGCGCCCTGCCGCTCGAGCTCGTCGTCGACGTGCTCGACGCGGTGCTCGTAGGCGTCGTCCACGCCCTGCGCGATGTCCGGCGACTGGCGGCCGATCGAGACGCTGACGCCGCACGAGGCGCCGTCGAAGCCCTTGCGGGAGGAGTCGTAGCCGATCTCGAGGATCGTGGTGCGCACGATCTCCGGGACGTCGGCGTAGCCCTCGGTGGTGACCTCGCCGGCGATGTGCACCTGACCCGTGGTGATCATCGTCTCGACCGCGACCCGGCTCTTCGGGTCCTGCCGGAGCAGGTCGTCGAGGATCGCGTCGCTGATGGCGTCCGAGATCTTGTCGGGGTGGCCCTCGGTGACCGACTCGGACGTGAACAGGCGACGGGACACGAAGGCTCCTTCGGAGGTCAGGCTCGCGCGGGCGCGCGCAGTGCGATCGCGGGGCAGCCTAGCGGCGCGGCGCGTCAGGCCGGGTCGTCGCGCCCTGGCAGGCGCGTCAGCACGAGGTCCCAGACGGCGTCGGCGAGCGCGTCCTTGCTGCCCAGCGGCACGTCGGTCACCGAGCCGTCGGCGCCGAGCACGACCGCGGCGTTCTGCTCGGTCTCGAAGCCGGTCGGGTGGCCCGGCTCACCCACCTCGTTGACCACCAGCAGGTCGCACCCCTTGCGCGCCAGCTTGGCGCGGCCGTGGTCGAGCACCGACCCGTCCGCGTCGCCGGTCTCCGCGGCGAAGCCGACGAGCACCTGTCCCGGCCGGCGCGCCGCACCCAGCTCGGCGAGGACGTCGGGGTTCTGGACGAGCTCCACCGACAGGGTGTCGGTCTTCTTGCGCTTGGTGGCCAGCCGCACGGCCGGGCGGTAGTCGGCGACGGCGGCCGCCATGACGACGGCGTCGGCGGACGCCGCCTCCGACAGCACCGCGTCACGCAGCTCGACGGCGCTCGTGACCCGCAGCACCTTCGCGCCGGCGACGTCGGGCAGCGACGAGGAGGTGACCAGCACCACCTCGGCGCCGCGGGCCACGGCGGTGCGCGCGAGCGCGTGGCCCTGCCGGCCGCTGGAGCGGTTGCCGAGGTAGCGCACCGGGTCGAGGTGCTCGCGGGTGCCGCCGGCGCTGACGACGACCCGCCGGCCGGCGAGGTCGGCCGGCGCACCACCGCGGGCCAGCACCGAGCGGCAGACCGCCGCGAGCTCCTCCGGCTCCGGCAGCCGGCCCTTGCCGGAGTCGGCACCGGTGAGCCGCCCCACCGCCGGCTCGACCACCACGACTCCGCGCGAGCGCAGCACCGCCACGTTGTGCTGCGTGGCCGGGTGCTCCCACATCTCGGTGTGCATCGCGGGCGCCAGCACCACCGGGCAGCGCGCGGTCAGCAGCGTGCTGGTGAGCAGGTCGTCGGCCAGCCCGTGCGCCGCCTTGGCGAGCAGGTCGGCCGTCGCCGGCGCGACGACGACGAGGTCGGCGCCCTGCCCGAGCCGCACGTGCGGCACCTCGTGCACGTCGTCCCACACCGACGTGCTGACCGCTGCGCCCGACAGCGCCGCCCATGTCGGCGCACCGACGAACTCCAGGGCGCTGGCGGTCGGCACGACGCGCACGTCGTGACCGCTCTCGGTGAGCTGGCGCAGCAGCTCGACGGCCTTGTAGGCCGCGATGCCCCCGGTGACTCCGAGGACCACGCGGGGACGGATGGCGCCCCCCGTGCTCACCGGGCTACTGGGCCGGCTCGTCGGCCTGCTCGTGCGTCAGCAGGCCCTCGTTGATCTCGCGCAGCGCGATGGACAGCGGCTTCTCCTGCACGCCGGTCTCGACGAGCGGACCGACGTACTCGAGCAGGCCCTCGCCGAGCTGGGAGTAGTAGGCGTTGATCTGGCGGGCCCGCTTGGCGGCGTAGATGACCAGGCTGTACTTGGAGTCGGTGCGGTCGAGCAGCTCGTCGATCGGCGGGTTGGTGATGCCGATCGGGTTCGCGACGGTGCCGGCCAAGACTCACTCCGATGCAGGGGACGAGATCCCGAGCAACGCTACCAGCCGGTCGGCGGCGTCCTGCAGGTCGTCGTTGACCACGACGACGTCGAACTCGTCCTCCGCGGCCATCTCGATGCGGGCCCGGTCGAGCCGCCGGCGGACCCGCTCGGGGTCCTCGGTGCCTCGGCCGGCGAGCCGCCGGGCCAGCTCGTCGAACGACGGCGGTGCCAGGAAGACCAGCTGCGCCTCGGGCATCGCGGCGCGGACCTGCCGGGCGCCCTGCAGCTCGATCTCCAGCAGCGCCGGCCGTCCCGTGGCGAGCACCTCCTCGACCGGACGACGGGGCGTGCCGTAGGAGCTGCCCGCGTAGGTGGCGTGCTCCAGGAGCTCACCGGCGTCGACCAGGCGGGCGAACTGGTCAGGGCTGACGAAGGCGTAGTGGACGCCGTCGACCTCGCCCGGCCGCGGCGCGCGCGTCGTCACGGACACCGACACCCACACCTCGGGGTAGCGACGGCGGACCTCGGCGACGACGGTGCCCTTGCCGACCCCGGACGGCCCCGACAGCACCGTGAGGCGGCCGGCGGCTGCGGCCGGCACCGGCTAGGAAGCCTCGAAGCGGCGCTGCAGCGCCTCGCGCTGCTTGGCCCCGAGCCCACGGACGCGCCGCGAGGGCGAGATGTCGAGCTCGTCCATGATCTGCTGCGCCTTCACCTTGCCGACGCGCGGCAGCGACTCGAGCACCGTGACGACCTTCATCTTGCCGATGACGTCGTCGGTCTCGCCGTCTGCCAGGACGTCGGCCAGCGACGTGCCGCTGGTCTTGAGCCGCACCTTCAGCGCCGCACGGGTGCGACGGGCCGCCGCGGCCTTCTCGAGCGCAGCCGCGCGCTGCTCCGGCGACAGGGGCGGCAGAGGCACGCGCGCGTCCTTCGGTCGAGGGCCGGTGTCACCGGCGGACGGAGCCGGCGGTGACCGGCGGGTCGGCGCGAACCTAGCGGGCGCCGCATCGCACGACAACGCCGGGCGCCGGCTCCGTTCCGCTGCCCCGCAGCGGGCTCGCCGGGGTCGGACAGGAGGACGTGTGTGGACCGACCACCGGCAAGATCTTCTGCAGTCACGACACACCCTGCCTGACGTGTCGGAACTGGAGAAGGTCTTGCGGACAGGTCTCTCGTGGGACTCGACAGCAGATCCCCGACGGGGAGTCAGCCGCTCAGCTCGGCCGCGAGGGCTGCGGCGGCCGCGCCGGGGTCGGGCGCACCGGTGATCGGCCGGCCGACCACCAGCAGGTCGGCGCCGTCGGCGAGCGCCTGGCGCGGCGTGGCCACCCGGGCCTGGTCCTGCACGGCGCTGCCCTCCGGTCGGACGCCCGGCGTGATGAGCGTGATGCCCTCGCCCACCTCCGCCCGCACCGCCGCGACCTCGTGCGGCGAGCACACCAGAGCCCGGGCACCGGCGCCCACGGACAGCGCCGCCAGCCGGCGGACGGCGTCGAGCGGCGGGCCTGCCAGGCCGATCTCGTCGAGCGTCTGCGGGGTCAGGCTGGTCAGCACGGTGACCGCGGCGATGCGCACGCCGGGCACCGCCTCGACCGCCGCGCGCACCATCTGCGGTCCGCCGCTGGCGTGGACGGTGAGGTACGTCGGCGAGAGCCGCGCCACGCTGCGGGCAGCGCCCGCGACGGTGTTGGGGATGTCGTGCAGCTTGAGGTCGAGGAACAGGTCGACGCCGCTGGCGCCGCGGACGACGTCGACCACCGACGGGCCGACGCGGCAGAACAGCTCCAGCCCGACCTTGACGACCTGCACGTGCGGCGTGACCGCCTGCGCCCAGCGCGCCGCGGTGTCGAGGTCCGGAGCGTCGAGCGCCACCGCGACCGGCGCTCTCACACCGGCTCCGTCGCGGGGTCGAGAAGCACGTCGCCGACCGGGTCCGGGTCCTCGGGCAGGTGCTCCTCGGGCGGGCGGTGGGCGTATCCGACGGCGTCGGCGAACCGCTCGAACCCCCGCTGACGCAGTGCTTCTCGCAGCTCAGCGAGCACCCGGACTG
This sequence comes from Mycobacteriales bacterium, assembly GCA_035554015.1. GTDB lineage: Bacteria > Actinomycetota > Actinomycetes > Mycobacteriales > SCTD01 > DATLGD01. The sequence continues at coordinate 15,347 of DATMJH010000048.1, read as the reverse complement.
GCGCCCGAGGGTCGCCGAACACAGCCGTGCCGACGCTGACGGCGCTGGCACCGGCGAGCACGAGCTCCAGCGCGTCGAGCCCGGTGCGGACGCCGCCCATGCCGAGGATCGGCACGTCGGGCAGCGCGGCGTGCACCTGCCAGACGCAGCGGACCGCGACCGGCCGGATGGCGGGACCGGACAGCCCTCCCGTCACGCCGGCGAGCGCGGGGCGCATGCGGTCGGTGTCGATGACCATGCCGAGCAGGGTGTTGATGACCGACAGCCCGTCGGCGCCGGCGTCGACGCACGCCCGCGCCACGGTCGTGATGTCGGTGACGTCGGGCGACAGCTTGGCGAACACCGGCACCGACGGGGCGGTGTTCTTGCGGACGGCCTCCACCACGCCCGACGCCGCGCGCGGGTCGCAGGCGAAGACCTGGCCGCGGTCCTCGACGTTCGGGCAGGAGATGTTCACCTCGAGCATCGCGAGCCCCGGTCGCCCGCGCAGCTTCGCCGCGAGCCGGGCGTACTCGTCGACGCTGCCGCCGGCGATGGAGACGACCGCGCGGGCGCCGCGGTCGGCGAGCCACGGCAGGTCGTGCTCGAGGAAGGCGTCCACGCCCGGCCCCTGCAGCCCGATGCTGTTGAGCATCCCGCTGGGGGTCTCGGCCATCCGCGGCGTCGCCCGCCCGGAGCGGGGCGCAGCCATGATCGACTTGGTGACGACGCCGCCGATCTCGGTGACGTCGAAGAAGGCGTCGAGCTCCTGGCCGGCCGCCGCGCATCCCGAGGCGGTGAACACCGGGTTCGGGAACCGAACCCCGGCGAGCGTGGTGGACATGTCCGGGGCGGCGGCCATCAGTGTCCTCCGGTCGGGGCGCCGAGCGCGTCGGCCGGCACGGTGCCGACGTCGTCCCAGCGCAGGCGGTCACCTCGGAACACCGGCCCCTCGACGCACGAGCGCACCATGCGGGTGACGCCGTCGTCGCCGACGGCCGGGAGCACACACGTCATGCACACGCCGATGCCGCAGGCCATCGACTCCTCGACGGCGACCTGGCTCGGGATGCCGAGCGCCGCGGCCTGCTCCGCCACCGCGCGCAGCATCGGCATCGGCCCGCACGCGTAGACGACGTCGCTGCGGGTGCGCTCGAGCACGGCCGGCAGCACGTCGCTGACCCGCCCTCGCTCACCGGCCGAGCCGTCGTCGGTGGTGACCGCCAGGGACGAGGACAGCCGCTTGGCCTCGAGGACGCCGAACAGCCGCTCACTCGACGCCGCACCCAGCACGACGTCGACGCGGCAGCCGCGCTCGCGCAGCGCCGCGGCCAGCGGGAGCAGCGGCGCGCTGCCGTACCCGCCGCCGACCAGGGTCGCGGTGGCCGGCTCCTTCGGCAGCCGGAACGGCTTGCCCAGCGGGCCGACGACGTCGAGGCGGTCCTGCGGCCGGCGGCGCGACAGCCAGGCCGTGCCCTTGCCGTGCACGGCGAACACGACGTCGACCGTGCCGCCGTAGACACCGCGGTCCTTGACGTCGTACACGGCGAAGGCGCGGCGCAGCAGCATGCTCGACTCCGGCCCGCCGACCTGCAGCGCCACGAAGTGCCCCGGCCGGGTGAGCTCGGGGATGCCGGGGGCGACGAGGGACAGGGCGTGGTAGGCGCCCACCTTGCGCAGCGACAGCACCTCGGCGCAGACCTGCAGCGGCATCAGGTGGCCGCCTGCGCCGCGCGGGTGGAGGCGGCCAGCGCGGCGTGGTGCTCCTGCAGCGACCGGACCGCGATGTCGCCGCGCACCAGCGCCTCGATGCCCTGCACCGCCGCCGCCGCGCCCTGCACCGTCGTGACGCACGGGACCCCCCGCGTCACTGCCGCGGTGCGGATCTCGTAGCCGTCGACGCGCGCGCCGACGCCCCACGGCGTGTTGATGATGAGGTCGATCTCCCCCGCCATGACCAGCGGCACGACGTCGTCGCCGCGGCCGTCGGAGTGCTTGCCGACGACGCTCACCGACACGCCGTTGCGGCGCAGCACCTCCGCGGTGCCCTCGGTGGCCACCACCTCGAAGCCGAGGTCGGCCAGCCGCTTCACCGGGAAGAGCATCGCGCGCTTGTCGCGGTTCGCGACGCTGACGAACACGCGGCCCTTGGTCGGCAGCTCGCCGTACGCGGCGGCCTGCGACTTGGCGAACGCCGTGCCGAACACCGCGTCGATGCCCATGACCTCGCCGGTCGACTTCATCTCCGGGCCGAGCAGGGTGTCCACGCCGTGGAAGCGGCCGAACGGCAGCACGGCCTCCTTCACCGAGATCGGCGCGTCGAACGGCAGCTCGCCGCCGTCGCCGACCGCCGGCAGGAGGCCTTCGCCGCGGAGCTCGGCGATCGTCGCACCGAGCATGACGCGCGCCGCGGCCTTCGCCAGCGGCACCGCCGTGGCCTTGCTGACGAACGGCACGGTGCGGCTGGCGCGGGGATTGGCCTCGAGCACGTAGAGCACGTCGTTCTGCAGCGCGTACTGGACGTTCAGCAGCCCGCGCACGCCGACGCCGCGCGCGATCGCCTCGGTGCTGTGCCGGATGCGCTCGAGGTCCTTGCGGCCGAGCGTCGTCGGCGGCAGCGAGCACGCCGAGTCGCCGGAGTGGATGCCGGCCTCCTCGATGTGCTCCATGACGCCGCCGAGGTAGAGGTCGGTGCCGTCGTAGAGCGCGTCGACGTCGATCTCGACGGCGTCCTCGAGGAAGCGGTCGACGAGCACCGGGTGCTCCGGCGTCACCTCGGTGGCCCGGCGGATGTAGCCGACGAGCATCTCGTCGTCGTAGACGATCTCCATGCCGCGGCCGCCGAGCACGTACGACGGCCGCACGAGCACCGGGTAGCCGACGTCGTCGGCGATGGACTTGGCCTCGTCGTACGACGTCGCGACGCCGTGCCTGGGCGCCGGCAGGCCGGCGTCGGCCAGCACCCGACCGAAGGCGCCGCGCTCCTCCGCGAGGTGGATCGCCTCGGGCGGCGTGCCCACGACCGGCACGCCGAGGTCCTCGAGCTCGCGGGCGAGCTTGAGCGGGGTCTGGCCACCCAGCTGCACGACGACGCCGACGACGCGGCCGCCGCCCTGCTCGGCGGACAGCTGCTCGGCGTGCACCACCTCCAGCACGTCCTCGACGGTGAGCGGCTCGAAGTACAGCCGGTCGCTGGTGTCGTAGTCGGTGCTGACGGTCTCGGGGTTGCAGTTGACCATCACGGTCTCGAAGCCGGCGTCCGACAGCGCGTAGCAGGCGTGCACGCAGGCGTAGTCGAACTCGATGCCCTGGCCGATGCGGTTCGGGCCGCTGCCGAGGATCAGCACCTTGTCGCGGCTGCTCGGAGCGACCTCGCTCTCCTCGTCGTAGGCGGAGTAGTGGTAGGGCGTGCGCGCCTCGAACTCGGCGGCGCAGGTGTCGACGGTCTTGTAGACCGGCCGGACCCCCAGCTCGTGCCGGCGCGCGCGCACCTGCGCCTCGGTGGTGCCGCGGAGGGCGGCGAGCTGGCGGTCGCTGCAGCCGGTGCGCTTCGCGGCGCGCAGCAGCTCCTCCTCCAGCGGCCCGTCGGGAGCGGCGACGATCTCGGCGCGCAGCTCGACCAGCTGCTGCAGCTGGTCGACGAACCACGGGTCGATGGCAGTGGCCGCGTGCACCTGCTCGGCGGTGGCGCCGAGGCGCAGGGCGCGCTCGACGGCGAGCAGCCGGCCGTCGTGCGGCACCGACGCCTCCCGCAGCGACGACTCGACCGTGGCGCCGTCCGGGTCGGGTGTCGTCCAGAAGCCGCCGTGGCCGGCCTCGAGCGAGCGCATCGCCTTCTGCAGCGCCTCGAGGAATGACCGGCCCATCGCCATCGCCTCGCCGACCGACTTCATCGTCGTGGTCAGGTACGGGTCGGCACCGGGGAACTTCTCGAAGGCGAACCGCGGGATCTTCACCACGACGTAGTCCAGGCTCGGCTCGAAGCTCGCCGGTGTCTCGCGGGTGATGTCGTTCGGGATCTCGTCGAGCGTGTAGCCGACGGCGAGCTTCGCGGCGATCTTCGCGATCGGGAAGCCGGTGGCCTTGGACGCCAGCGCGCTCGACCGCGACACCCGCGGGTTCATCTCGATGACGATGATGCGCCCGTCGGCGGGGTTCACCGCGAACTGGATGTTGCAGCCGCCGGTGTCGACGCCGACGGCGCGGATGATGTCGATCGCGAGGTCGCGCATCCGCTGGTACTCGCGGTCGGTGAGGGTGAGCGCCGGAGCGACGGTGATGCTGTCGCCGGTGTGCACGCCCATCGGGTCGAGGTTCTCGATCGAGCAGATGACGACCACGTTGTCGGCGCGGTCGCGCATCAGCTCGAGCTCGTACTCCTTCCAGCCGAGGATGGACTCCTCGAGGAGCACCTCGGTGGTGATGCTGGCCTGCAGACCGGAGCCGGCGATCCGGCGCAGCTGCGCCTCGTCGTGGGCGATGCCGCCGCCCGCGCCGCCCATGGTGAAGCTGGGGCGGACGACGACCGGGTAGCCGAGCTCCCCCACGGCGGCGAGGCACTCGTCCATCGAGTGGCAGACGGCACTGCGCGCGCTCTCGCCGCCGACCGAGTCGACGACGTCCTTGAACGCCTGCCGGTCCTCGCCGCGGCGGATCGCGTCGACGTCGGCGCCGATGAGCTCGACGTCGTACTGCTCGAGCACGCCGGCGTCGTGCAGCGCCATCGCGGCGTTGAGGGCGGTCTGGCCGCCGAGCGTCGCGAGCAGCGCGTCGGGGCGCTCCTTGGCGATGACCTTCGCGACGTACTCGGGCGTGATCGGCTCGACGTAGGTGGCGTCCGCGAACTCGGGGTCGGTCATGATCGTCGCCGGGTTGCTGTTGATGAGGGTGACGCGCAGCCCCTCGGCGCGCAGCACGCGGCAGGCCTGCGTGCCCGAGTAGTCGAACTCGGCTGCCTGCCCGATGACGATCGGGCCGGACCCGATGACGAGCACGTGCTCCAGGTCAGTGCGTCGAGGCACGCGCGCCCTCCATCAGCTCGGCGAACGACGAGAACAGCCCGGTGGCGTCGTGCGGACCAGGCGCCGCCTCCGGGTGGTACTGGACGCTGAACGCCGGCACGTCGAGACAGCGCAGGCCCTCGACGACGTCGTCGTTGAGGTCGACGTGGCTGACCTCGACGCGGCCGTAGGGGGTGTCGACCGGCGTGCCGTCGACCGGCGCGTCGACGGCGAAGCCGTGGTTGTGGCTCGTGACGTGCACGCGACCGGTGGCCCGCTCCATCACCGGCTGGTTCACCCCGCGGTGGCCGAAGCGCAGCTTGTAGGTGCCGAGCCCGAGCGCCCGGCCGAGGATCTGGTTGCCGAAGCAGATGCCGAAAACCGGCACGCGCTGCTCGAGCACCCGCTGGGCGATCGCGACCGGCCCGTCGGTGGTGGCGGGGTCCCCGGGGCCGTTGCTGAAGAAGACGCCGTCGGGCTGCACCGCCAGGACGTCGTCGGCGGTGGACGTCGCGGGCAGCACGTGCACCTCGCACCCCTGCTGCGCCAGGTAGCGCGGCGTCGCCCGCTTGAGCCCGAGGTCGACGGCTGCGACGCGGAACCGCCGCTCCCCCTCCGCCTCGACGACGTACGGCTCCGGGGTGGTGACCTCGTGCGCCAGGTCGGCCCCGACCATCTCGGGGCTCTGCCGCACCCGCTCGACGAGCGTGTCCACATCGGCGACGGCGTCGCCGGAGAAGACACCGGCACGCATCGCGCCGCGGTCACGCAGGTGCCTGGTGACGGCCCGCGTGTCGACCCCGGCGATGCCGACGACGCCCTGCGCCACGAGCTCCTCGTCCAGGCTGCGCTGCGCGCGCCAGCTGCTGCGCACGCGGGACGGGTCGCGGACGACGTACCCGCTCACCCAGATGCGGCCGGACTCCGGGTCCTCGTCGTTGACACCGGTGTTGCCGATGTGCGGTGCCGTCATGACGACGACCTGCTTGTGGTAGCTCGGGTCGGTGAGGGTCTCCTGGTAACCGGTCATCCCGGTGTTGAACACCGCCTCGCCGAACGTCTCGCCGACGGCGCCGTACGCCGCGCCGCGGAACGTGCGACCGTCCTCCAGGACGAGCACGGCGGGTGCTCTCACGACGCCTCCCTCACGGTGAGCCGGCTGACGACCGCCGCCAGCCGCTGGTGCTCTGCGGCGTCCTCGGCGCGGAAGGCCGAGCTGACGTCGCGCCCGCCCAGCTCCCAGTCGAGGAGCAGCAGGCCGCCGCCTCCGACCACCTTGCCCGCGAGGGCGTCGCCGACCCGCGCCCCGTGCAGGACCGCGTGGGGGAACCACAGGTCGGCGACACGCTCGCGCTCGAGCAGCACGCCGTCGGTGCGCACGGTCAGCCAGCCGGGCGCCCGGGACGACAGCCCGTGCACCGCGACCCGGTCGAGCCAGTCCTCGCGGAACGTGGTGCCGACGAACAGCCCCGCCACCGGCCCGGCGACGACGTCAGCCGCGGCGGCAGGCACCGAGGGCGGCGGCGGGAGGTCGGCCTGCCGGCGCTGGCGCGACCGCCAGCCGCGCAGCATGAGCAGGCTCATCCCGGCACCGAAGGCGACGACGGCGACGGTGAGCGCGACGCGGTCGGCGGTCATGCGCGCGCCTCCGCCTGCGCGGGCCGGCCGTCCAGCGCGGTGGGGCGGCCCCGCAGGAACGTCGCGCGGACCCGCACCGGCAGCTCGCGGCCGGCGAACGGCGTGTTGCGGCTGCGGGTGGCCATCGCCGCCGGGTCGACCGTCCAGCGGGCGCCGGGGTCGACGACGCAGAGGGTGGCCGGCTCGCCGACCGCGAGCGGTCGGCCGTGGCCCTCGAGCCGGCCGATGCGGGCCGGCGTCTCGGACATGCGGGTGGCGAGCGTGCGCCAGGGCAGCCGCGCCGGCGACATCGCGTCGACGACGACCGCGAGCGCGGTCTCCAGCCCCGTCATGCCGGGCAGGGCAGCGCCCCACTCGGTCTCCTTGTCCTCGAGCGCGTGCGGGGCGTGGTCCGTGGCGACGCAGTCGATGGTGCCGTCGGCCAGGCCGGCGCGCAGCGCCTCGACGTCGGCCGCCGTGCGCAGCGGCGGGTTCACCTTGAACACCGGGTCGTAGGTCTCGGCGAGGTCGTCCGTGAGCACCAGGTGGTGCGGCGTCACCTCGGCCGTGACGTCCCAGCCCTTGTCCTTGGCCCATCGGATCAGCTCGACGCTGCCCGCGGTGCTGACGTGGCAGACGTGCAGTCGGCTGCCCACGTGCGCAGCGAGCAGGCAGTCGCGCGCGATGACGGCCTCCTCGGCGACGGCCGGCCACCCGGTGAGCCCGAGCCGCGCGCAGATGAACGAGGGCGTCAACAGCGCGCGGCTCCTGCGCGTGCTGCGCGATGACGCCGTCGAAGGCCTTGACGTACTCGAGCGCGCGGCGCATGAGGCTGGCGTCGCTGACGCACTTGCCGTCGTCGCTGAACACCCGCACCCGCGCCGCGCTGTCGGCCATCGCGCCGAGCTCGGCCATCTGCTCGCCGCCGAGCCCGACGGTGACGGCGCCGACCGGGGCGACGTCGCAGTGGCCGTGCTCCTGGCCCAGCCGCCAGACCTGCTCCACGACGCCGGCGGTGTCGGCGACGGGATCGGTGTTGGCCATCGCGTGCACGGCGGTGAACCCCCCGACCGCCGCGGCGATGGTGCCGGTCTCGACCGTCTCGGCGTCCTCGCGGCCGGGCTCGCGCAGGTGGGTGTGCAGGTCGACCAGCCCGGGCAGCAGCACGCACCCGGACGCGTCGTAGGCGCGGCTGTCACCGACCGGCAGGTCGTGACCGATCTCGGCGATCCGCTCGCCGTCGAGCCGGACGTCGACGGGCTCGCCCTCGCCGTACGGCCGGACGCCCTGCACCAGCCACATCACTGCGGTGTCTCCTCACTGCCGATGGCCGGCTCGGACCCGCCGAGCAGCAGGTACAGCACCGCCATGCGCACGCTCACGCCGTTGGCGACCTGGTCGACGATCGTCGACCGCACGCCGTCGGCCACCTCGGGCGCGATCTCCATGCCGCGCACCATGGGGCCGGGGTGCATGACGATCGCGTCGTCCGGCATGAGGCCGAGCCGCCGGACGTCGAGCCCGTACCGGCGCGCGTACTCGCGCACGCTCGGGAAGTACGCGGCACCCATGCGCTCGCGCTGGACCCGCAGCATCATCACCACGTCGCTCTTGGGCAGCACGGCGTCGAAGTCGTAGGAGAAGTCGACCGGCCAGGCGTCGATGCCCACCGGCAGCAGCGTGGGCGGGGCCACGAGGGTGACGTCCGCACCCAGGGTGTGCAGCAGCAGCACGTTCGAGCGCGCCACCCGGGAGTGCAGGATGTCGCCGACGATCGTGACCCGCAGGCCCTCGAGCCGGCCGAGCCGCTGCCGCATCGTGTAGGCGTCGAGCAGCGCCTGGGTGGGGTGCTCGTGGGTGCCGTCACCCGCGTTGACGACGCTCCCCCGCACCCATCGGGCGAGGTTCACCGGCGCGCCGGACCACGAGTGCCGGACCACCACGGCGTCGGAGCCCATCGCCTCGAGCGTGAGCGCGGTGTCCTTGAGCGTCTCGCCCTTGCTGACGCTGCTGCCCTTGGCGCTGAAGTTGATGACGTCGGCGGACAGCCGCTTGGCCGCGAGCTCGAAGCTGGTGCGCGTGCGGGTGGAGTCCTCGAAGAACAGGTTCACCACCGTGCGTCCGCGCAGGGTCGGCAGCTTCTTCACCGTCGCGCGCTCGGCGACGGCCGCGAGCTCCTCGGCGGTGTCGAGGACGAGCAGCGCGTCGTCTCGGCTGAGGTCCGCGGCGGAGAGCAGGTGCCGCTTCACGAGCGCTCCTCTCCTGCCGACCCGACCGTCACCGCGTCGCGGCCGTCGTCCTCGGCGGTGAGCACCCGGACCTGCTGGTCCAGCGAGGTCGGGATGTTCTTGCCGACGTAGTCGGCACGGATCGGCAGCTGACGGTGCCCGCGGTCGACGAGGACGGCGAGCTGCACCGCCCGCGGCCGCCCGAGGTCGGTGAGCGCGTCGAGTGCCGCGCGGATCGTCCGGCCGGAGAACAGGACGTCGTCGACGAGCACGACCAGCCGGTCGTCGACACCGCCGGCAGGCAGGTCGGTGGCCTCGAGCGCGCGGGGGCTCTTGAGCCGCAGGTCGTCGCGGTACAGCGTGGTGTCGAGCGAGCCGACCGGCAGCTCGACGCCCTCGAAGGCGTGCACGCGCGCGGCCAGCCGCCGAGCGAGCGTGGCGCCCCGCGTCGGGATGCCGAGCAGCACGACGTCGCTGCCGCCGCCGGTCTTCTCGAGCAGCTCGTGCGCCATCCGGTCGACCGTGCGGCCGACCTCCGCCGCGGTGAGGACGTCACGGGACGGGGCCGGCGGCGCGCCGGAGTGGGCAGCCGTCATCGGCTGGGCCTCCTTCCCCGCCTCACGGGACGGGCTCGGTGGAGGGTGTGCTGCTCGGTCGAGCACGCTACATGGTGCGTCCGCCCACGTGGGTGCCGCGCCCGGCTCGCCCCGGGTCGTCGGCGTGTCCCTTGACCGGTCGTCACGCTCCGTCTATCGTCACGCAGTGTCACCAGGCGGTCAGCAGGCCGTGGTGGGTGGTGCAGATGAGCAGCAGGACGGAACGTGGCGAGGCCCTGACCTCGGAAGGACTGCGGTCACCCCGTGCGACGCCCGCCAGGCGCCGAGCGGCCTTCCGGGCGAGCCAGTGGTGAGACCGACGCCCCGGAGGTCGCGCGGGGACGTGCCCCGCGCCGCAGGACGGGAGCACGCAGCGTGACCGAGTACGCCAAGGCGCTGGGCGCGCGGCTGCGCGCCATCCGCACCCAGCAGGGCCTGTCGCTCCACGGGGTGGAGGAGAAGAGCCAGGGTCGGTGGAAGGCGGTCGTCGTCGGCTCGTACGAGCGAGGCGACCGCGCCGTCACCGTGCAGCGGCTGGCCGAGCTCGCCGACTTCTACGGCGTGCCGGTCAACGAGCTGCTGCCGGAGGGCGCCGGCACGGCCGCCAGCGAGCCCGCTGCGCGCATCATCATCGACCTCGAGCAGCTGTCCACCGTGCCGCCGGACAAGGCCGCCCCGCTGGCGCGCTACGCCGCCACCATCCAGAGCCAGCGCGGCGACTACAACGGGCGGGTGCTGTCGATCCGCCAGGAGGACCTGCGCTCGCTCGCCGTCATCTACGACGCCTCCCCGAGCCAGCTCACCGAGCAGCTCATCGACTGGGGCGTGCTGTCCCCCGACGCGCGGCGGGCCGTCGAGGTCTGAGCCACCCGGTTCGTAGTTCTTTCCGACCATCCAGGTCGGGTGTCACCGCGCCGATAGCACGGGCATGACTCTTGACCGGCGTGACCGGGGATTCACGCTCATCGAGCTCGTGGTCACGGTGCTCGTGCTGGGGCTGCTCGCCGCCATCGCCGTCCCGACGCTCATGTCGCAGCGGCAGAAGGCCGCCAAGGCAGCCGTCACCGCGGAGATGCGCAGCCTGCGCACCGCGCAGGAGGCTCGTAGCGTCGACAACAACCCGCGCTACACCGCGAACTTCGCCCTGCTGAAGGCAGAGGGCTTCCACCGGACCGACGACGTGACCGTGCACATCGTCCTCACCGACGGCGACAACGCCTACGTCGCCTGTGCCCGACACGGCCTTCTCGACGAGTGGCTGACCTACAGCAGCGTCGCCGAGACGACGGCCTGGTCGCCCGACGACTGCGCCAGCCCGTAGCGGGAGGGGTCACACCGCCAGGCTGGGCTTGAGCTGCAGCAGCCGGCCGAGCAGGCCGTTGACGAAGCCGGGACTGTCGTCGGTCGACAGGCTCTTGGCGAGCTCCACCGCCTCGTCGACGGCGACGGCGTCGGGCACGTCGTCGCGCCACAGCAGCTCGAACGTCCCGATGCGCAGCGCTGCCAGGTCGACCGGCGGCATCCGGTCGAGGGTCCACTCCTGCGCGTAGGTCGCGAGCAGCTCGTCGATGCGGTCGCGGTGGCGCACGACGCCCTCGACGAGCTCGACGGCGTACTGCGGCACCGGCGGGTCGCTCGCGGCGAGCCGTGTCCGCAAGGTCTCGATCGGGTCGGCCCCGCGCTGCTCGGCCTCGAACAGGACGTCGAGCGCCCGCTTGCGGGCCTTGCTGCGCGCGCCCATCAGCGACGGTGCTGCTGAGCGGTCACTTCTCGTTGACGCGGCCGAGGTACCGGCCGTCCCGGGTGTCGACCTTGATCTTCTCGCCGCTGGTGAGGAACAGCGGCACCGAGATCTCCGCGCCGGTCTCGAGCCGCGCGGGCTTGGTGCCGCCGGTCGAGCGGTCTCCCTGCAGGCCTGGGTCGGTGTGCTCGACGACGAGCTCGACGCTGGCGGGCAGCTCCACGTAGAGAGCGGCACCCTCGTGCATGGCGACGATCGCGTCGGTGTTCTCGAGCATGTAGTCGGCGTTGCCGCCGACGGTGGTGCTCGGGATGTAGACCTGGTCGAACGACTCCTTGTCCATGAAGACGAAGTCGTCGCCCTCGCGGTACAGGTAGGTCATGTCGCGCTTGTCGACCTGCGCGACGTCGACCTTCGTGCCGGCGTTGAAGGTCTTGTCGACGACCTTGCCGGAGACCACGTTCTTCAGCGTCGTGCGCACGAACGCGCCGCCCTTGCCGGGCTTGACGTGCTGGAACTCGGTGACCGACCACAGCCCGTTGTCGAGGCTGAGCACCATGCCGTTCTTGAGGTCGTTCGTCGTCGCCATGGGCGTCGAGACTACCGGTCGCGCTGCGCCAGGAACCGGAGCGCGGCGCGGTAGCCCTCGACGCCGAGACCGGTGATCGTCGCGGTCGCGACGGCGCTCACGACGCTGTGGTGCCGGAAGGGCTCGCGGGCGTGGGTCTGGCTGATGTGCACCTCGACCAGCGGCGCCGTCAGCGCCGCGCAGGCGTCGCGCAGTGCGTAGGAGTAGTGCGACCAGGCGCCGGGGTTGAGCACCACCGCGACGCCGGCGTCGGTCGCCTCGTGCAGCCAGCGGAGCATCGTCGCCTCGTCGTCGGTCTGCCGGACGTCGACGGTCAGGCCCAGGTCGGCGCCGGTCTGCCGGCACACGTCCGCGAGCTCCCCGTGGGTCGTGGTGCCGTACACCTGCGGCTCTCGGGTGCCGAGCCGGCCGAGGTTCGGGCCGTTGAGCACCATCACCGTCGTCATGCCACCCACCTTGCGCCGATCTTCGTCCTGTGCACTGCGACACGCCGTCCGCGGCGGGCAGAGGACGAAGATCGCGGGGAGAGAGGGGTCACAGGTCGACCTCCCTGCTGCGGTCCTTGCGGACCTCGTCGAAGGCCGCGACGAGCAGCGACGGGTCCGGGTCCTCGAGCATGCGCGGACGCGCGAGACCGTCGAGCACGACGAAGCGGAGCCGGCTGCCACGGCTCTTCTTGTCCACGCGCATGGCCGCGTGCAGCTGCTGCCAGTCGCCGGCGTACGACGTCGGGAGGCCGATCGCCTCCAGCACCGTGCGGTGTCGCCCGGCGGTGTCGTCGTCCAGCCGCCCTGCCAGCCGTGCCAGCTCGGCGACGAAGACCAGCCCGACGCTGACGGCGGCACCGTGGCGCCATCTGTACTGCTCGACCTTCTCGATCGCGTGGCCGAGGGTGTGGCCGTAGTTGAGGAACTCGCGGGAGCCCTGCTCGGTGAGGTCGGCGGAGACGACGCGCGCCTTCACCGCGATCGCCCGTTCGACGAGCTCGCGGGTGTGCGGGCCGGCGGGCGAGCAGGCCTCGGCCGGGTCCTGCTCGACGAGCTCGAGGATCCGAGGGTCGTGCGTGAACCCGACCTTCACCACCTCGGCGAGGCCGGCGACGTAGTCGTGCCGAGGCAACGTCGTCAGCGCGGTGAGGTCGCAGAGCACTCCTGAGGGCGGGTGGAAGGCACCGACGAGGTTCTTGCCGGCGGTGGTGTTGATCCCCGTCTTGCCGCCGACCGCGGCGTCGACCATGCCCAGCAGCGTCGTCGGCACGTGCACCACCCGCACGCCGCGCAGCCAGGTGGCCGCGACGAAACCGGCCATGTCGGTGGTGGCACCGCCGCCGACGGCGACGACGGCGTCGTTGCGGGTGAAGCCGAGCTGTCCGAGCACGTCCCAGCAGTACGCGGCGACCTTGAGGTCCTTCTGCTGCTCGCCGTCGGGCACCTCGACGCTGTGCACGTCGAGAGCCGACCCCCGCAGGTCCTCGCGGACCGCGTCCGCCGTGGCGCGCAGTGCGGCCGGGTGCACGACGGCGACACGGTCGGCCCCGTCGAGGAGTGGCGCGAGCTCGGCGAGCAGCCCCTCGCCGACGACGACGACGTAGGGCCGGTCGCCCTCGACGCGGATGCGGCTCGGCTCGATCACGGCGGCGAACCTAGTGCGGCCAGCACCCTGTCGACGACGACGTCGGCGGGCACCGCGGACGTGTCGACGGTGTGGGTGGCGACCTCGGCGTAGACCGGTCGTCGCTCGTGCATGAGCTCGCGCAGCTGCGCCCGCGGGTTGAGCCCGACGAGCGGCCGGCCCTGCCCGAGCCCGACGCGCTGCGCCGCGCTGGGCAGGTCCACGTCCAGCAGCACCACGAGGTGGCCTCGCAGCAGGGCGCGCGTGCCCTCCGCGAGGACCGCTCCTCCACCGAGGGACAGCACGCCGTCGTGCTCGGCCAGGGCGACGCGCACAGCGTCCCGCTCCAGGGCCCGGAACCGCTCCTCGCCGTCCTCGACGAACACCTCCGCCACCGTCTTGCCGGCGACCGACTCGACGTCGGCGTCGGTGTCACGGAAGGCGACGCCCAGTCGGGCGGCGAGCGCGCGACCGACCGTCGACTTGCCCGCACCGGGCGGCCCGACCAGGACGACCGGCCAGCGCATCGGCGCCGTCACCGGACGGTCAGCGACTTCAGGTAGCTCTCGCAGTTGCGCCGGGTCTCCTCCACGGAGTCCCCGCCGAACTTCTCCAGCGCGGCGTCGGCGAGGACCAGAGCGACCATCGACTCCGCCACGACACCGGCGGCCGGCACGGCGCAGACGTCGCTGCGCTGGTGGTGCGCCGCCGCGGGCTCACCGGTCGAGGTGTCGATGGTGCGCAGCGCCCTCGGCACGGTGCTGATCGGCTTCATGGCGGCGCGCACGCGCAGCACCTCGCCGGAGGTCATGCCGCCCTCGGTTCCGCCGAGCCGGCCGTTGGTGCGCTCGAGGCCGTCGTCGCCCCGGACGATCTCGTCCATCACCTGGCTGCCCCGCCGGCGGGCCGCCTCGAACCCGTCGCCGACCTCGACACCCTTGATGGCCTGGATGCCCATGAGCGCCGCCGCGAGCCGGGCGTCGAGCCTGCGGTCCCAGTGGACGTGGCTGCCCAAGCCCGGGGGCAGGCCGTGCGCGAGCACCTCGACCACACCCCCGAGGGTGTCGCCGTCCTTGTGCGCGGCGTCGATCTCGGCCACCAGCGCGTCGCTGTCGCGCCATGCCCGGACGGGGCTCGCGTCGATCGCCGGGAGGTCGTGCGGCGTGGGGAGCGGACCATCGGATACGGCGGCCGCGCCGATGCTCACGACGTGGCTGAGGACCTCGACGCCGTAGGCCTGGCGCAGGAACGCCTTCGCGACCGCGCCGAGGGCCACCCGTGCTGCGGTCTCACGGGCGCTCGCGCGCTCGAGGACCGGGCGCGCGTCGTCGAAGCCGTACTTCTGCATGCCGACCAGGTCGGCGTGCCCCGGCCGCGGCCGGGTGAGCGGCGCGTTGCGGGCCAGGCCGGCGAGCACGTCGGCGTCGACCGGGTCGGCGCTCATCACCTGCTGCCACTTGGGCCACTCGGTGTTGCCGACCCGGACGGCGACGGGACCGCCCTGCGTCACGCCGTGCCGCACGCCGCCGAGGAACTCGACGTCGTCGCGCTCGAACGCCATCCGGGCGCCGCGGCCGTGCCCGAGCCGGCGGCGCGCCAGCTCGTCCGCCACGTCCGACGAGGTGGTCCGAACGCCGGCGGGGAGCCCCTCGAGCACTGCCACGAGGGCAGGGCCGTGGGACTCCCCGGCGGTGAGCCAACGCAGCATGGGAGTCATTCTCCCACGCTGCTCGGCGGTTACGACGTCTTGACCGCGTACGCCTCGCGCTGGCAGATGTCGACGAGAGCGTCGCCGATGAGGACGCGGGCGCACTGGACCCGCTTGCCCTCGAGCTCGTCCGACCAGCCCCAGCCGATGTAGCGGAAGTAGCTGCCGAAGTCGTGGCCGGGCTCGACCGCGGCCACCGGCGTCTTCTCG
Organism: Mycobacteriales bacterium; assembly: GCA_035554015.1. GTDB lineage: Bacteria > Actinomycetota > Actinomycetes > Mycobacteriales > SCTD01 > DATLGD01. The sequence continues at coordinate 68 of DATMJH010000048.1, read as the reverse complement.
CCCGACTTCGTGACGACGAAGTCGGCCGCGGCCGTCTCCTCGTTCACACGGACCAGCTCGATCGTCAG
>DATMJH010000047.1:0-4271 GCA_035554015.1 Mycobacteriales bacterium | reverse complement strand
CGGTCGGCTGGCGCACGCCCGACCCGGCCGACCTGCCCGGCTACCTGCCACACGTCGTGCTCGCCGAGGTGCTCACCGACGGCGACGCCGCCCGGCTGCAGCAGCGGATGATCCTGCGCGACCGCTCGGTCACCAGCATCGGCGGCTACCTCGGCCTGCTCGGCGACCCGCTCGACGCCCGCGACCCCACGCCGCTGCTCCTCGAGGTGCACCACCCGGACGAGACGCCGGTCGACGCCGTGCTCGCCACGGTCGACGAGGAGATCGCCCGCCTGGCGCAGGACGGGCTCGAGGAGGGGGAGCTCGACCGCACCGTCGCCCGGCTGCTCTCCCGCTACTACCGCGAGCTCGACCCGGTACTCGGCCGCGCCACGACGATGTCGGTGTTCGAGCAGCAGCGCGACCGCGCCGAGCTGGTGAACGACCTGCCGCAGCTGCTGCGGTCCGTCACCGCCGAGCAGGTGCAGACGGCGGCGACGACGCTGCGCCCCGACAACCGCGCGGTGCTCGAGCTGCGCCCCGGAGCGGCGGCATGACCGCCGCGACGGCACAAGCTCGCCCTGTCCCCGCCCTCACGCCGACGAAGCCGCCCAAGCTCCCCACCGTCTCCGACACCGTCCTGCCCAACGGCCTGCGCGTGATCGCCGTCCGCCGCCCGGGCGTCCCGCTGGCCGAGGTGCGGCTGCGCATCCCGTTCGCGGCGCCGTCCAGCAAGAAGAGCTCCACCGCGCAGGCCGCGCTGCTCGGCGAGACCCTGCTGCTCGGCACCGAGCGTCGCAACGCCGAGCAGATCGCCACCGACCTGCAGGCCCTCGGCGCGCAGCTGTCGGCCAGCACCGACAGCGACCGGCTCGGCATCGGCGGCTCCGTGCTCGTGTCCGGCCTGCCGGGTCTGCTCGAGCTGCTGGCCGAGGCGCTCACCGGCGCCACCTATCCCAAGCGCGAGGTGGTCGGCGAGCGCGACCGGCTCGTGCAGGAGCTGGCCATCTACCGCAGCCAGGCCGCCGTCGTCGCGCGGGAAGCGCTGCTGCGCAGGCTGTACGGCACGCACCCCTACGGCCGTGACCTGCCCGCCGGCGAGGAGGTCGAGCAGGTCAAGCCCTCCCAGCTGCGCTCGCTGCACGCCGCGCGCGTGTCGCCGCAGGGAAGCGTCCTGGTGCTGGTCGGCGACCTCTCGCCGGCCCGTGCCGTCGCCATGGTCGACAAGGCGCTGAGCCCCTGGACGGCCGACCACGCTGCACCGCAGGTGCCGCCGCTGCCCGAGCCGCCGCGGGGTCCTGCCCTGCTGCTCGACCGGCCCGGCGCCGTCCAGACGACGCTGCGCGCCTCGGCGCCGGCACCGTCGCGTGCCGAGGCCGACTCCGCGCCGTTCGTCCTCGCCAACCTGGTGTTCGGCGGCTACTTCTCCAGCCGCTGGGTCGCCAACATCCGGGAGGACAAGGGCTACACCTACAGCCCGCACGCCGTCGTCGAGCACCCGCCGGCCGGGTCACGGCTGGTCGTCAGCGCGGACGTCGCCACCCCGACGACCGCCGCTGCCCTCGTCGAGACCTGGTACGAGCTGGGCCGGGTGGCGACCCAGCCCGTCACCCAGGACGAGCTCGACCAGGCCCGGCGGTACGCCATCGGCAGCCTCGCGCTCGGCACCGCGAGCCAGGCCGGCCTGGCCAGCACGCTGTCGCAGCTCGCGGCCGCCGGCCTCGGCGTCGAGTGGCTGCGCGACCAGCCGGAGCGGCTGGCCCAGGTCACCGTCGACGATGCGCTGGAGGCGGCATCGCGCTACCTCGCGCCGCAACGGCTCACGACGGTCCTCGTCGGCGACGTCGAGCAGGTCGAGGGACCCGTCCGCGGCGTGACGGACGTCGAGCTCGGCACGTGAGAACCCCGCGGTGACAGGCGTTCCCGCGCTGTCGCGGGCATCGGTCGACCGGGACGCCGCGCTGCGCGAGGACGACGCCGCGCTCGCCGCGGCCTGGCATCGGGCCCGCGTGCTCGTCGTCGACGCCGGCCGGGTGCTCGCGGACGAGAGCGGCGACCGCCCGCGGCTCGTGCTCGTCCCGGCCGCCGACGCCCCCGACGGCGACCGGCTCTACCTCGGCACCGACGCCGACGGGCCGCTGTTCGCCGTCGCCGGGTCGCTGCAGCCCCGGCTCGGCACGCGCGCCGCCGACCTGCGCGTGCTCGGCGCCGCCCTCGACGACCACGACGCGGGCCTGCTGGCGCACGCCGTCGGGCTGACCAACTGGCACGCCGCCCACCCTCGCTGCTCGCGGTGCGGTGCGCCGACGCAGGTCGTCCGTGGCGGCTCGGTCCGCCGCTGCCCCGATGACGGCAGCGAGCACTTCCCGCGGACCGACCCGGCCGTCATCGTGCTCGTCACCGACGGCGCCGACCGCTGCGTGCTCGGCCGGCAGGCGGTCTGGCCGCCCGGTCGCTTCAGCACCCTGGCCGGCTTCGTCGAACCCGGGGAGAGCGCCGAGCAGGCCGTGGTCCGCGAGGTCGGCGAGGAGGCCGGCATCGCCGTCGCCGAGGTGCGCTACGTGGCCAGCCAGCCGTGGCCGTTCCCGTCCAGCCTCATGCTGGGCTTCTTCGCCACCTGCGACGCCGCGGCATGCCCGACGACCGTCGACGGCGAGCTCGACGACGTCCGGTGGTTCACCCGCGACGAGCTTCGGGAGGCGGCCGAGTGGGGACGGGGGAGCGGCCTGCAGCTGCCCGGGCGGGTCTCCATCGCACGCCACCTCATCGACACGTGGCTCGACGCCGCCACCGGGTAGACGTCAGCAGTGACCACCGAGATCGGCAGGGCGGCCCGGCGGGTCGAGCAGCACCCGCTCGTCGAGCGCTTCGCGAAGGCGGGACTCGGCTCGCGCGCCGCGCTGTGGCTGCTCATCGGCGTGCTGGCCGCGTCCGTGGCGCTCGGCGGCGGGACGTCGCAGGAGGCCGACCAGAGCGGCGCGCTGCGTGCCATCGGCGGCTCGCCGGGCGGCACGGCTCTGCTGCTCCTGGTGGCGGCGGGCTTCGCGGCGTACAGCGCCTACCGGTTCCTGTGCGCCGCGGTCGGCCACCGGCACGAGAGCAGGACCAGACGGGTGCTGCACCGGCTGAAGTCCGCCGGTGAAGGCGTCATCTACGGAGCCGCAGCGTTACTCAGCCTGCGGGTGGCGATGGGCAGCAGCCCGGACAGCGAGCAGGACACCAGGAGCGCGACGGCCACCGTGATGGGCTGGCCGGGCGGCCGGACGCTCGTCTTCCTCATCGGTGGCATCGCCGTCGTCGTCGCCGTCGTGCTGTTCGTGCGGGCGCTGGGGCACCACCACGCCGAGCGACTGAGAGGTGCGCCGGCGCGCTGGCGACGTCCGCTGCTGTGGCTCGGCGTCGCCGGGCTCGGCGGCCGGTCGCTCGCGGTCGCCCTCGTCGGGTGGTTCCTCGCCGACGCGGCGCTCGCCTACGACCCCGACCAGGCCAAGGGCCTCGACGCCGCCCTCGACGCCGTCGCGCGGCAGCCGTTCGGGCAGGCGCTGCTCCTGCTGTCGGCCTTGTCGCTCGTCGCCTACGGCCTGTGGTCGCTCGCCGAGATGCGCTGGCGCGACGTCTGAGGCAGCCCGTCGTTCTCCTCGCTGGCCCGCGCGGCAGGGAGCCGCTCGCCGAGTGCGGTCTCGCCGACGTCCGACAGCACCCGGGCGACCGCGCGGGCGTGCCAGCGCAGGCCGGCCGGGTGCTCGGCGTCGCTGCACACGATCGCCGCGGCGCTGAACCGCAGCGGCGATCGTGTGCAGCGACGCGCCGGTGGCGTGCAGCGCCCGGATCCGCGCCGTCACCTCGGGCGCCGGGAGCGCCTCCGGCACGGCACCGGTGCCGCTGAGCGCCGCGGCCGCCGCCCGCGAGCGGTCGATCGCCCGGGAGAGCTCGGCCGCCGGCACCGGCGGGCTGAACAGGTTGCCCTGAGCGAGCTCGCAGCCGCGCAGGCGCAGCGCCGTCGCCTGCTCCGGTGTCTCCACGCCCTCGGCGACGCACCGCGCACCGACGGCGTGCGCGAGCCCGACGACGCTGCTGACGATGGCGTCGTCGTCGCCGTCGGCGCCCATGCCCGCCACGAAGCTGCGGTCCACCTTGAGCGCCCCGACGGGGTAGCGCGTGAGCTGCTGCAGCGAGCTGTACCCGGTCCCGAAGTCGTCGAGCGCGATGCGCGCGCCGAGAGCGGCCAGGTCGTGCAGGGTGGAGCCGGCGCCGCCCGTCACGGCCGACTCGGTGCCGTCGATGACCAGCCG
>DATMJH010000046.1:0-2135 GCA_035554015.1 Mycobacteriales bacterium | reverse complement strand
CCTGGAGGTGCTCGCGGCGCACGCGCCCGAGCTCGTCCTCGACATCGTCCTGGCAGACGCCGACGCGGTGCTGGACCGGCGTGGTCTCATGGCCGCTGTGGAGTCCGCGGGCGGTCGGCTGGAGCTGGCGCCCGTGGCCGTCGGCGACGGCACGCCGCGGCACGACCCCGCCCGGCTGGCGTCGGCGTACGCCCGGGTGATGGGCGTCGAGGCACCGGCAGCAGGACAGCAGTGAGCGACGGCAGGGACGGCAGCAGCAGGCGCAGCGGGAGATGGGGCACGGCGTGGCGATGACGGCGGCGGTCAAGGACGAGCTGTCGAGGCTCACGGTCACGCGGCCCTGCTGCCGCAAGGCGGAGGTCGCGGCGGTGCTGCGCTTCGCCGGCGGCCTGCACCTGGTCGGTGTGGGCGATCCGAGGGGTCCGGCGCAGAGCCGGATCATCGTCGAGGCCGAGCTCGACACCGGTGCGGCGGCGCGGCGGCTGCGCAAGGAGGTCGCCGAGGTCTACGGCCACGCCAGCGACGTGCACGTGGTCGCGGCCGGCGGGCTGCGCAAGGGCAACCGCTACGTCGTCCGCGTGTCCAAGGACGGCGGCGGGCTCGCTCGGCAGGTCGGACTGGTCGACGGGCACGGGCGGCCCGTGCGCGGCCTGCCGCCGGCGGTGGTGAGCGGCGGAACCTGCGATGCCGAGGCGGCCTGGCGCGGCGCCTTCCTCGCGCACGGCTCGCTCACCGAGCCGGGGCGCTCGTCGTCGCTCGAGATCACCTGCCCCGGTCCTGAGGCGGCGCTGGCGCTGGTCGGTGCGGCCCGGCGGCTGGGCATCGGCGCCAAGGCCCGCGAGGTGCGCGGCATCGACCGCGTCGTCGTCCGCGACGGCGACGCGATCGGCGCGCTGCTGACCCGCCTGGGCGCGCACGAGGCGGTGCTGGCCTGGGAGGACCGGCGGATGCGCCGCGAGGTGCGGGCGACCGCGAACCGGCTCGCCAACTTCGACGACGCCAACCTGCGCCGCTCCGCCCGCGCCGCGGTCGCCGCCGGCGCCCGCGTCACCCGGGCTCTCGAGATCCTCGGCGACGACGCCCCGGAGCACCTGCTGCAGGCCGGTCGGCTGCGCTGCGAGCACGCCAACGCCTCGCTGGAGGAGCTCGGCAGCCTCGCCGACCCCCCGATGACCAAGGACGCCGTCGCCGGCCGCATCCGCCGGCTGCTCGCGCTGGCGGACAAGCGCGCCGCGGACCTCGGGATTCCCGACACCGAGGCCGCGGTGACGCCGGAGATGCTCGCCGACGCGCCCTGACGGCGAGCTCGTGGAGGCAGCGCGCCGGGAGCGGCTCGCGCGGCAGCCGGGCCGCGTGCCGGCCTCGGCGATCGTCGGCGACGTCGGCGCGCCGGCCCTGCAGGCGGTGCGCGCCGCCGGCTGGCGGGTGACCGGCGTCCTCGACCCCGACCCCTTCTCCGGCACGCTCGCCGACCGGGTCGGCTATCTCGACGCCGACGAGCTGCTCGTCGACGGCCGCGTCGACGTCGCCGTGGTGGCCGGCGACGACGGCGGCGCCGCCTCGCTGCTGCCGGCCCTCCGCGGAGCCGGTCTGCGCGTCCTGCTGCCGTCACCGGCGCCGCTGGACGTTGCGCTGCTGCGCCGGGCGCTCGACGTCGACGGCCCCGCCACGGCGGTCGGCCTGCTCGAGCGATGGGCGCCCTGGGCGCGCACCGTGCGCGCCGCGCTGCCGCTGGCGGGCACCCCCGTTCAGGTCACGGTCCGCGGCTGGCCGCCCGGTCCGCAGGCGGCAGCCGAGATGGCCGACCTGGTCAGGCTGTGGTGCGGCGAGGTCGTCGCCGTCGCCGCTCCACCCGCGCCGCTGCCCGCGGCCGTGCTGCCCGACGGCGTCCCGGTCGCGTGGAGCCTGCTCACCGCGTGCGGCGCCACGGTGCTCGTCGCGGGGCTCGTCGCGGGCGCGGACGGCGGCCCGCTGGTGCGGCTCTCGACGGCGAGCGCACGGCTCGAAGCCGGTCCGGCCGGCGTCCGCTGGGTCGGCGGTGCCGAGCTGCCGCTGCAGCAGCTCCCGCCGTCACTGCCGGTGCCGCCCGAGGGCGTCCCGCCGGGCCTGCTCGCCACGGCCGTCCTGCTCGGCCG
>DATMJH010000045.1:0-9084 GCA_035554015.1 Mycobacteriales bacterium | reverse complement strand
GCTCCTGCTCCGACAGCGACCACACGTCGTCCTCGGCGCCGGGGGGCAGCTCGAGCTCCTTCTCGACGCCGCGCAACCCCGCGGCCAGCAGCAGCGCGAAGCACAGGTAGGGGTTGGTGGCGCTGTCGGGGCTGCGCACCTCGATGCGCGTCGAGCCGCCCTTGGCCGGCTTGTACATCGGCACCCGCACCAGAGCGCTGCGGTTGTTCGACCCCCACACCGCGTACGGCGGAGCCTCGCCGCCCGCGACCAGCCGCTTGTAGGAGTTGACCCACTGGTTCGTGACCGCGGTGATCTCGGCGGCGTGCTCGAGCAGGCCGGCGATGAAGTGCCGCGCCACCTTCGACAGCCGCAGCTCGTCGGCCGGGTCGTAGAAGGCGTTGGTGTCGCCCTCGAACAGCGACAGGTGCGTGTGCATGCCGCTGCCGGGCTGGTCGGTGAACGGCTTGGGCATGAAGGTCGCGTAGACGCCCTGCGAGAGCGCGACCTCCTTGATGACGTGCCGCGTCGTGAGCACGTTGTCGGCGGTCGAGAGGGCGTCGGCGTAGCGCAGGTCGATCTCCTGCTGCCCCGGCGCGACCTCGTGGTGGCTGAACTCCACCGAGATGCCCATCGCCTCGAGCATCGTGATGGCCTGCCGGCGGAAGTCGTGGCTGACGTCGTGCGGCGTGAGGTCGAAGTAGCCGCCGGCGTCGACGGGCTCGGGCACGCCGCGGTCGGCGGGCACGCCCTTGAGCAGGAAGAACTCGATCTCGGGGTGGGTGTAGAAGGTGAAGCCGGAGTCGGCCGCCTTCGCCAGCGCGCGCCGCAGCACGTGCCGCGGGTCGGCCCAGGACGGGGAGCCGTCGGGCATGTAGATGTCGCAGAACATGCGCGCGGTGCCGGGCGAGTCGCCGCGCCACGGCAGCAGCTGGAAGGTGCCGGGGTCGGGCTTGGCCAGCATGTCCGACTCCTGCACACGGGCGAAGCCCTCGATCGCCGAGCCGTCGAAGCCGATCCCCTCGGCGAAGGCCCCCTCGAGCTCGGCCGGGGCGATGGCGACCGACTTCAGCGTGCCCAGCACGTCGGTGAACCAGAGCCGGACGAACCGGATGTCGCGCTCCTCGAGGGTGCGCAGCACGAACTCCTGCTGCTTGTCCATGCGTCCATCCTGCAGCACCGACGCGCGCACCCCGGTCGGCCACGGCGCGTGACGGCTCGTCGCCGTCCGCGCAGTCCGGAACGCACGCCTCGACCCGGTTGCTGATCCCCCGGTCGGGTGATCGTCACCACCGTTGCGGCAACGGGCGTGACGACGTGGTCCAGTGCGGCCACCGCCGACCAGCCGGGAGCCCGCATGACCCTGCGCCGACCACTGACCCGCGCAGCAGCCGCCCTGGCGGGCGCGCTCGCGCTCACCGCCTCCCTCGCCGTCCTGCCGGCGTCCGCGGCGCCGAAGGCCGTCCCGCCCGGCCGGGCCGCGGCGACCGCGGCCGACGACGGCCTCACCGTGATGACGCGCAACCTCTACCTGGGTGCCGACATCGGCCGTCCGCTGCGCGGGGTCGCCGGCACGACCGGCCTGGCCGCACTGCTGGGGCTGGGCAACGCCAGCGCCGCGATGTGGGACGTCGTGGAGTCGACCGACTTCCCGGCGCGGAGCCGGCTGCTGGCCAGGGAGATCGCGCAGCTGCGCCCCGACGTCGTGGGGCTGCAGGAGGTGGCCTGGTGGCGCACCGGTCCGCCCTCGTTCCTCGGGGGCTTCCCGCCCCACCTCGGCGACCCGTTCGCGCTCGACTCCGTGCAGACCGTCCACGACTTCCTGGACACCCTCGAGGGCGACCTCGCGGCGCTGGGCGTCCCGTACGAGGTGGTGTCCGAGCAGGTGCAGTCCGACGTCGAGGGGCCGGCGTTCGTCGGCAACCCGCTCGCGGATCCCGCGGCGGCCGCGACGGCACGGGACTACCGGCTCACGATGCGCGACGTGATGCTCCGTCGCACCGGGTCCGAGTGGTCGGTCGCGGACGCAGGCGGGGAGCAGTACGCGGCGAGGCTCGACCTGTCGCCGCTGGGCGTGCCGTACGCCTTCGTGCGCGGCTACAACTGGGCAGACCTGACCCACGGCGGCAAGACCGTGCGCGTGGTCAACACCCACCTCGAGTCGCAGTTCTCCTACCTTGCGGCGCTGCAGGCCCGCGAGCTGGTCTCGACGGGGCACGCGTCGGTCGTGGACCGGCCCGTGGTCATCGTCTGCGACTGCAACAGCGACCCGCTCGACAGCAGCCAGAAGGTCGTCGCCCCGGGCGTGCTCGACGAGCCGCACGACACGGCGTACCGGTTGCTGACCCAGCTGGCCGGCTTCCACGACGCCTGGCTGCAGGTGGCCGCCGCAGAGCAGGGCTGGACCTCGGGGCTGTCCGAGACGGTCGACGACACGCCCGCCGACGCCCGCCGCCGGCTGGACCATCGCATCGACCTCGTCCTCACCCGCGGGCTGCCGCCGGCGGCGAGCGGTGTGGTGACCGGAACCCACCCGGCCAACCGGACCGCGTCGGGCCTGTGGCCGTCGGACCACGCCGGCGTCGTGGTGCGGCTGCGGCCGTAGTCGCCCGACGCCGGGCGCGGCAGACTGCGCCGATGACCTCCGCCCATGGCCCCGCCACGGCCCTCGGCCTGCCCGCCGCCGTCCGGCTCTGCCTGTTCGACCTCGACGGCGTCCTGACCCGCACCGCCGCGCAGCACACGGCAGCGTGGAAGGAGACGTTCGACGGCTATCTGCGCGAACGCGCAGATCGCACCGGCGAGCCGTTCACGCCGTTCGACCCGCACCTGGACTACACCAGGTACGTGGACGGCAAGCCGCGCCAGGACGGCACCCGCGACTTCCTGCTCTCGCGCGGCATCGACCTCCCGCTCGGCACCCCGGACGACGGCCCCGACGTCGAGACGGTGTGGGGACTGAGCGCACGCAAGAACGATCTGGTGCAGGCCGTCATCGCGCGCGACGGCGTCGAGGTGTTCCCCGGCTCGGTCGACTACGTGCACGCGGCTCGGGAGGCGGGGCTGCGCACCGCCGTCGTGTCGTCGAGCGCCAACACGTCGCTGGTGCTGGCAGCCGCCGGCATCACCGACCTGTTCGAGGTGCAGGTCGACGGACTCGTCGCGCGCGAGCGCGGCCTGCCAGGGAAGCCGGCGCCCGACACGTTCCTCGCGGCGGCGCGCGAGCTCGGTGGCGGCCCGCAGGACGCCGCCGTGTTCGAGGACGCGCTGTCCGGCGTGGCCGCCGGTCGGGCCGGCGGGTTCGCCTACGTCGTCGGTGTGGACCGCGCCGGTCACGCCGACGCGCTGCGCGAGCACGGCGCCGACGTCGTCGTGGCCGACCTGGCGGAGCTGCGGGCGTGAGGGCGCAGCCTGACCTCGGCGCCCCGGGGGTGCTCGCCGTCGAGCCGTGGCGGCTGCGCGAGACCGAGCTCGACCTCGGCCTTCTCGCTCGCACCGAGTCGCTGTTCGCCCTCTCGAACGGGCACGTGGGGGTGCGCGGAACCCTGGACGAGGGCGAGCCGCACGTGCTGCCGGGCAGCTACCTGAACTCGGTCTTCGAGCTGCGCCCGCTCCCCCACGCCGAGGCCGGATACGGCTACCCGGAGTCCGGCCAGACGGTCATCAACGTCACCAACGGCAAGCTCATGCGGCTGCTCGTCGACGACGAGCCGTTCGACGTGCGGTACGGCACGCTGCGCTCCCACGAGCGGACGCTGGACTTCCGCACCGGCACGCTGGTCCGCGAGTGCGAGTGGGAGTCACCCGCGGGTCGGGTCGTCACGGTGCGCTCGACCCGGCTGGTGTCGTTCACCCAGCGCGCGATCCTCGGCGTGGCCTTCGAGGTCGAGGCCGTCGACGCGCCGGTGCGGGTGGTCGTGCAGTCCGAGCTCGTGGCCGACGAAGAGATGCCCGACCTCGGGCTGAAGGACCCGCGCGTGGCCGCTGCCCTCGGCGACGCGCTCGTCTCCCTCGACGCCGCGGGTGCTCGGAACGGCGGGTATCTCGTGCACCGCACCCGCCGCAGCGGCATCACGGTCGCCGCGGCGATGGAGAACGTCGCCACCGCTCCGGGCGACGTGCGGGTCCGCAACGAGCACGCCGACGACTGGGTGCGCGTCGGCATCAGCACCGAGCTCGAGCCGGGGCAGGCGCTGCGCGTCGAGAAGCTGGTGTCGTACGGGTGGTCGTCGCACCGGTCGATGCCGGCGGTGCGCGACCAGGTCGCGGCCGCGCTGACCGCGGCGTGCTCGAGCGGGTGGGAGCGACTGGTCGCGGACCAGAAGGCCTTCCTCGAGGAGTACTGGGCCGGCGCCGACGTCGAGGTGGACGGCGACCCGGAGCTGCAGCAGGCCGTGCGGTTCGCGATGTTCCACGTCCTGCAGTCGGCGGTCCGCACGGAGCGCCGCCCCATCCCGGCGAAGGGCCTGACCGGTCCCGGCTACGACGGGCACGCGTTCTGGGACACCGAGACGTTCGTCCTCCCGCTGCTCATCCACACGCTGCCCGACGCCGCGGCGAGCGCGCTGATGTGGCGCCACGACACGCTGCCGCTGGCTGTGGAGCGGGCGCACACGCTGGGGCTGGAAGGGGCGACCTTCCCGTGGCGCACCATCACCGGCGAGGAGTGCAGCGGGTACTGGCCGGCCGGCACGGCCGCCTTCCACGTCAACGCCGACATCGCCGACGCCACGATCCGCTACATCAACGCGACGGGCGACGAGCGGTTCGAGCGCGAGGTCGCCTTCGAGATCCTCGTCCACACCGCCCGGCTGTGGTGCTCGCTCGGCCACCACGGGCGCGGCGGGGAGTTCCGCATCGACGGCGTCACCGGCCCCGACGAGTACACGGCCGTCGTCGACAACAACGTCTTCACGAACCTCATGGCGCAGCGCAACCTCGTGGCTGCCGCCGCCGTCGCCGACCGGCACCACGACCTCTGGGCCCAGCTCGACGTCACCGCCGACGAGCTCGAGGCCTGGCGCGCTGCCGCGGTCGCCATGTACATCCCGTACGACGACGAGCTGCGGGTGCACCCGCAGTCCGACGGGTTCCTGCACCACGAGGTCTGGGACTTCGAGGGCACCGACGCCTCGCAGTACCCGCTGCTGCTGCACTTCCCGTACTTCGACCTCTACCGCAAGCAGGTGGTCAAGCAGGCCGACCTGCTGCTGGCGCTGCACCTGTGCGGCTCCTCGTTCACCCTCGAGGAGAAGCGGCGCAGCTTCGAGTACTACGAGCCGCTGACGGTTCGAGACTCGTCGCTGTCCGCCTGCACGCAGGCCGTCATCGCGGCGGAGGTCGGACATCTGGACCTCGCCTACGACTACGCCGGCGAGGCCGCCCTCATGGATCTGCAGGACCTGGCGCACAAGACCCGCGACGGCCTGCACATGGCGTCGCTGGCCGGCGCCTGGAACGCCCTCGTCGCCGGCTTCGGCGGGATGCGCGACCACGTGGGACAGCTGTCCTTCGCCCCACGGCTGCCCCGCGGGCTCGAGCGGCTGGCGTTCCGGATGCTGCACCGCGGCCGCCGCATCGGCGTCGAGGTCGTCGACGCCCGGGCCACGTACACGCTGCTGGACGGCCCCGCCGTCGACCTGTTCCACCACGGCAGGCGCTTCCACCTGACCGCGCAGGAGCCGGTCGTGCTCGACGTGCCGCCGGCCCCGGAGCTGACGGCGCCGTCGCAGCCGGCCGGGCGCGCCCCGGAACGCCGAGGCCGGTAGCGGCGGCGGCCGCCGGCCGCCGCCGCGGGGTCGGCACTGCCGGCGGCTACGCGGGGTCCGGCGCCAGCCGCTGCCAGGGCCGCAGCTGCTCGAGCTGCGCCGCCACCGACAGCAGGAGGCCCTCGCCGCCCGGGCGGGCGACGAGCTGCACGGCGACGGGCGTGCCCGTCGAGTGCACGCCGGCCGGCACGGTCATCGCCGGCCAGCCGACCAGGTTCCACGGCGCCGCGAACGGCGCGTAGCGGCTGTTGCCGAGCACGTTCGCCAGCCAGGACCGCTCCCCCCACCGCACGGCCGGGAGCGGGCGCTGCGCCAGAGCCGGAGTGACGAGGACGTCGTGGTCGGCGAAGAACGCCTCGGCGGCGCGCCGCCAGCGGTCCCGGGCACCGGACCGCGGCAGCCGCCGGGCCGGCAGCCGCCGGCCGAGCGCCGCGTGCGTGCGCACCCGCCGTTCGGCCCGGTCCGGGTGCGGCAGCTCGGCGAGGTCGGCCGCGGTCCCGGCCGTCCAAAGCCCGGTGGCGGTGAGCATCATCGACGTCGAGTACGGCGGGTTCGCCTCGCGCACGGTGTGGCCCGCGCCGGCGAGCGCGTCGGCGCTCCGGCGCGCGGCGTCGGCCCACTCGCGGTCGACCGGCGTCGCCGGCGCCGGAGCGCGCACCGACAGGGCGACGCGCAGCCGTTCCACCGGTGGCTCCGCGACGGCCAGGTCGGGACGGTCGGCCAGCACCGACAGCACCAGCGCGCAGTCGGCCACCGTGGTCGCCAGCGGGCCGTTCTCGGCCATGTCGAACCACGACCCCGCGCCGATGCCCGCCGGGACGGTCCCGAGACCCGGCTTGATGCCGACCAGGCCGCAGCACGCCGCGGGGATGCGGATCGACCCCATCCCGTCGTTGCCGTGCGCCACCGCGACCGTGCCCGCCGACACGGCTGCTGCGCTGCCGCCCGACGAGCCACCGGGCGTGCGGGCGGTGTCCCACGGGTTCCGGGTGACGCCGTACACGGAGTCGGTCGCACCGAAGACGCACAGCTCGGGCACCCGGGTGATCCCGACGACGAGCGCGCCCGCCGCGCGGAGCCGGCGCACGACCTCGTGGTCGTGCGGCTGCGGCGACGGGTCGCTGCCTGCCGACCCGTCGCGCATCGGCTCGCCGCTGACCGGGACGTTGTCCTTGACCGCCACGGGCAGACCCGCGAGCGGCAACGACGCGAGGTCGCTGCGCCGGTCGACCTGGTCGGCCTCCGCCAGCGCCCTGTCGCCGCGGACGACCTGGTAGGCGCCGAGCCGGCCGTCGACGGCGGCGATCCGGTCCAGGCTGGCCTGCACCGCGGCACGCGCGGAGGCGGTGCCGGCCCGGACGGCGGCGACGGTCTGGACGGCGGTGGGGACGGCGGCAGCGGTCACCCGCGCGACCCTAGAGCGGACCGGCACGTCCAGCGCACCGGGGCGCTGCCGCCGGTCGGCGCTCCGTAGGGTGCGTGACATGCCACAGCTGCGCATCGGGATGGCCCAGGTCGCCTCGACCGTCGGCGACCTGCCGGCGAACGCGGACGCCGTCGTCCGGTGGACTCGCGAGGCGGTCGAGCAGGGCTGCCACCTGGTGGCGTTCCCGGAGATGCACCTGACCGGCTACCCGCCGGAGGACCTCGTGCTGCGCCGGTCGTTCGTCCAGGCCAGCCTCGACGCGCTCCCGCAGCTCGCGCGCCGGCTCGCCGACGAGGGGCTCGGCGACGTCGCCGTCGTCGTGGGGTACTGCGGACGCACCGAGCAGCCGGCGCCGGCGGTCGGACGGCCCGCCGGCGAGCCGCAGAACAGCGCCGCCGTGCTGCACGCCGGGCAGGTCGTGGCGCGCTACGCCAAGCACCACCTGCCGAACTACGGCGTGTTCGACGAGTTCCGCTACTTCGTGCGAGGCGACCGGCTGCCGGTCGTGCGCCTGCACGGCGTCGACGTCGCCGTCGTCGTCTGCGAGGACCTGTGGCAGGACGGCGGCCCCGTGGCGGTGTGCCGTGAGGCCGGGGTGGGGCTGCTGCTGGTCCTCAACGGCTCCCCCTACGAGCGGGGCAAGGACGACGTGCGGGGCGAGCTCGCCTGCCGCCGCGCGCAGGAGGCCGGCGCGCCGCTGGTGTACGTGAACATGGTCGGCGGCCAGGACGAGCTCGTCTTCGACGGCGACTCGCTCGTCGCCGCGGCCGACGGCACGCTGCTGGCCCGCGCGCCGGAGTTCGACGAGGTGCTGATGCCGGTCGACCTCGAGCTCGCCGCGGCCGGCTCGACGGTGACCGGACCGGTCGACGCCGGCGACGGCACGACCATGCGCGTCGAGCGGGTCGTGCTGTCCGAGCAGCCGGTCGAGCCCTACGAGCCCCGCCCGCACACGATCGCGCCGATGCTCGACGACGAGGCCGAGGTGTGGGCCGCCTGCGTGCTCGCCACCCGCGACTACGTGCGCAAGAACCGCTTCCGCTCGGTGGTCCTCGGCCTGTCCGGCGGCATCGACTCCGCGGTCGTCGCGACCCTGGCGCGCGACGCCGTCGGGGCCGAGAACGTGCACGTCGTGGGCATGCCGAGCCGGTGGTCGTCGGAGCACTCCGTCGTCGACGCCGAGGAGTTGGCGGACCGGCAGGGCCTGCAGTGGCAGGTCGTGCCGATCGACCCGGCGCACCGGGCGTGGGAGCAGATGCTGGAGCCGCTGGGCGGCATGACCGGGCTGACCGTCGAGAACCTGCAGGCACGCATCCGCGGCACGACGCTCATGGCGCTGTCGAACGAGCACGGGCACCTCGTGCTCATGCCGGGGAACAAGAGCGAGGCCGCGACCGGCTTCTCGACCCTCTACGGCGACTCGGTCGGCGGGTTCGCGCCGATCAAGGACGTGCCCAAGTCGCTGGTGTACCGGCTCGCGCGGTGGCGCAACGAGCAGGCGCGGGCACGCGGCGAGGTGCCGCCGATCCCCGAGAACAGCATCGCCAAGCCGCCCTCGGCCGAGCTCGCGCCAGGGCAGGTCGACGCCGACCGGCTGCCGGACTACGACGTGCTCGACGAGCTGCTCGACCTCTACGTCGAGCAGGACAAGGGCGTGCGCGAGCTGGTCGACATCGGCTTCGACCACGACCTCGTGGAGCGGGTCGTGCGCCTGGTCGACGCCGCGGAGTACAAGCGCCGCCAGACGCCGCCCGGGCCGAAGATCACCGGCCGCGCGTTCGGCCGCGACCGCCGGCTGCCGATCACGTCCCGCTGGCGGGATGTCGCCGCGCCGGACGTCTCCGACACACCGCACACCCGGCCGCAGTGAGCTAGACGACCGCGGTCTCTGTCTGAGTGGTCCGGCCGGCG
>DATMJH010000044.1:0-3291 GCA_035554015.1 Mycobacteriales bacterium | reverse complement strand
GTCCCCCCGCGCCGATCTTCGTCTTGTGCACGCGACACGCCGCGTGCAGACGAGCACAAGACGAAGATCGGCGCGGGGGGACGGGGTCGGGCGTGCGTTCGGAGGGCGGGTCCGACGCCGGTGGTCAGCGGAAGTGGTCGGGGACCGGCAGGTGCAGGCCGGTCCTCGGCGCGATGAAGGTGCCCTCGGCCGAGGCGAGCAGGTCGCCGTCGGCGTGCGCCTCACCCGCCATGAACACCTTGCGCCCCTCGCGCCGGTCGACCCACGCCTCGTAGTCGATGCGGGTGTGCAGCGGCGTCCGCGACACCATGCGCACCGTCAGCGTCCCGGTGAAGCCGGCGGTGCCCGACGCCGCCTGCCCGACGCCGAGCAGGTCGTCGAACGCGGCCATGACGTGCCCGCCGTGCACCGATCCGGGCGGCCCCTCGTAGGCGGCGCCGTACGTGGCGTGCGCGCGGATGCGGTCGCCGTCGGCCCACACGGTCAGCGGGGTCGCGAGTGCGTTCGCGCGGCCGGAGAAGGGGCTGCGCTGGTACAGGCTGAAGTCCTCCGGCGAGCCGAACAGCCCGCCCTTCGGCCCGACGTCGGGCAGGGCGTCGATGCGCTCGCGCGCCGACCGCAGGAGGGCGCGCACGTCGCGCAGCGCGTCGTCGTCGCACTCGTCGGAGTCGAGCCACAGCACGCCGGCGATGAGCGCGCGGAGCTCGTCGGCCAGCTCGCCCTTGCGCTCCTGCTTGGGCGACGGGTCGCGGAAGGTCGGGAACCAGCCGTCCTGCCTGATGACGTCGTCGACCGGGACGTCGTCACCCTCGGCCGGCTGCGCGGTCACTTGCCGACGAACACGGGCGGGCGCTTCTCCG
The DNA here is from genome assembly GCA_035554015.1 of Mycobacteriales bacterium. Taxonomy (GTDB): domain Bacteria; phylum Actinomycetota; class Actinomycetes; order Mycobacteriales; family SCTD01; genus DATLGD01. Next base: position 2,431 of record DATMJH010000044.1, on the reverse strand, counting down.
CGAACGCCCGCGGCCCCTCCTGCGCGTCCTGCGTGCCGAAGATCGGCATGCCGATCTCGAGCTCGACGTCGAGCGCCTGCGCCTCCGGCAGCCCTTCGGTCTCCTGCAGCGAGCGCTTGATGGCCTTGACGGCGAGCGGGCCGTTCGCGGCGATCTCCTCGGCGATCTCGTACGCCCGCTTCAGCGCGTTGCCGTCGGGGACGATCGAGCCGATCAGGCCGTACTCGAGTGCCTGCTGCGCCGTGATGGTGCGACCGGTCAGCAGCAGCTCGGCCGCCACCGTGTAGTGCAGCTGGCGGCGCAGCCGGACGGTCGAGCCGCCGAGCGGGAACAGCCCGCGCCGCACCTCCGCGACGCCGAACGTCGCCGACTCCCCGGCGACCCGGATGTCGGTTGCCTGCAGGATCTCGGTGCCGCCCGCGATGGCCGGGCCCTCCACCGCCGCGATGAGCGGCTTGGTGAGCCGGTGGCTGCGCAGCAGCGCCTTCCACGCCAGCGTGCCGTCGGCCGCGAACCGCTTGGCGTACTCGTCGTCGTCGGCGGGCGGCGAGCCCATCGCCTTGAGGTCGGCGCCGGCGCAGAACACCGAGTCGGAGCCGGTGAGGACGACGGCGCGGATGTCGTCGTCGGAGTCGGCCAGGTCCCACGCCTCGGCCATGCGGCCGAGCATGTTGGGGGAGAAGGCGTTCTTGCGCTCCGGTCGGTTCATGCGCAGGGTCAGGACGTGGCCGTCCTGCTCGACGAGCAGGTGCTCCTCGCTCACGGTTGTCTGCCTCTCTCGTGCCTACGGGAAGACGGTGTCACCGGTCTCGGGGTCGGTCGCGGAGATCGCCTCGACGGGACAGCTCTCCATGGCGTCCCACACCGGCGTGCTGTCGTCGACGGGGTTCTGCAGGACGGTCGCCTTGCGCTTGTCGTCGGCGCCGAATACGTCGGGCAGCGCGCGCCGGCAGTAGCCGCTGCTGATGCAGGTGGCGCCGTCGACGGCAAGCTGGAGCGACCCGCTCATCTGATCCCCCTCGGTATGCGGCGACCCTTGCCCGCCTACTAGAACACATTCTAGTTTCGGCGGTCACGCCGTGCCCTGGGAGGTAGCCGTGCCGATCCCCGCGCAGCGCGACGCCGACGTGTCGCGCACCGCCCTCGCCCGGTGGTTCGCGACGACCCTCGGCGCCGACGGCGACGTGCGCGTCGGCGAGTTCCGCGGACCGGGCGCCACCGGCTTCAGCAACGAGACGCTCATCGTCGACCTCGCCTACGAGCGCAGCGGTGCGGCGGTCGAGGAGTCGTACGTCGTCCGGGTCGCGCCGACGGGTTACACGCTGTTCCCCGACGCCGTCTTCGAGGCCCAGTACGACGTGCTGCGCGCGCTGGCCGACAAGACATCGGTGCCGGTGCCGGCGGTGCACTGGTTCGAGCGCGACACCTCGGTGCTCGGTGCGCCGTTCTTCGTCATGGAGGAGGTGCGCGGCGTCGTCCCGCCGGACAACCCGCCGTACCACGTCGCGGGCTGGCTGCACGACGTCGGGCCGGAGGTCCGCCGCCGGATCTGGGACGGGTGCATCGACACCATCGCCGACGTGCACGCCGTGGACTGGCGCGACCTCGGGCTCGCCCACCTCGAGCGGCCAGAGCTCGGCGAGCCGGGGTTGGACCAGCAGCTGGCGTACTACACGCGGTTCCTGGAGAGCATCGAGGCGCACGAGCCGGTGCCGATGGCGCGGCGGGCGCTCGACTGGCTGCTGGCGCATCCGCCCGAGCCGGAGGAGCTGGTGCTGTGCTGGGGCGACGCGCGGGTCGGCAACGTGATGTACGACGACGCGGGGCGCCGGCTGGCCGTCCTCGACTGGGAGATGGTCGGCCTGGGCGCGCCGAGCCAGGACGTCGCCTGGGCGCTGCTGCTCGACCGGCACCACAGCGAGGGCTGCGGCGTGCCGCGGCTGGAGGGCTTCCCGTCGACGGAGGAGACGGTCGCGCGGTACGAGGCACGCAGCGGCCGGACACTGCGCGCGCTCGACTACTACGAGGTCTTCGCCGCGTTCCGGTTCTGCGTGATCATGGGCAAGCTGGCGCTCATCTTCAAGGACTGGGGACTGCTGCAGCCCGACGACGGCATGGCGCAGGACAACACGGCCACCCGGCTGACGGCGACGATCCTCGCGGAGCGGGGAGCGGTCGCGACGGTGTAGAGGTGCGGCCGGGCACGTCCCTCACCGAGTCGTGAGCCAAGAGCCTGTTGAGGCGCTGTCCGTCACGACACCGTGACGGACGTGCCTCGCACCGGCACCCGGGCCAGAACGGCTCGGCGTCCGTGGCGGCTGCTCGGACTGCGGTCGCGTCGACGGTCAGCCGTTGCTCAGGGACATCGAGAGCCGGCCACGCGGTGACGAGGTCGAAAGAGCTTCCGGGCGGCAACGGCCAGAGCCAGAGG
>DATMJH010000043.1:0-5380 GCA_035554015.1 Mycobacteriales bacterium | reverse complement strand
CTCGACGACCGACCCGCAGATCCTCGGCGCGGGAGCGACCCGGGTCGCCGGCGCTGCGATAACGTCCGCGGCTATGGACACTCGACTCATCGCCATCATCGCCCTCGTGATCGCTGTCATCGTCTTGATCATCATCCTGTTCTGAGCACGCGCCGCTGATCGACGACGGCCCCGGCAGGTACACCGGGGCCGTCGGATCGATCGCGGACACAGCGCGTGCGGGCACGCAGGAGCGGTTCGGACTCAGAAGTCCATGCCGCCCATGCCGCCCATGCCGCCGCCGCCGCCCATACCGGCACCGGCCGACTCCTTCTCGGGCTTGTCGGCGATGACGGCCTCGGTGGTGAGGAACAGCGCCGCGATGGACGCCGCGTTCTGCAGCGCCGAGCGGGTGACCTTGGCCGGGTCGATGATGCCGGCGATGATCATGTCCTTGTACTCGCCGGTCGCCGCGTCGAGGCCGTGGCCGGTCTCGAGGTGGCGCACCTTCTCCACCACGACGCCGCCCTCGAGGCCGGCGTTGGCCGCGATCTGCTTGATCGGGGCCTCGAGCGCCAGCTTGACCATGTTGGCGCCGGTCAGCTCGTCGCCCTCGAGGTCGAGCTTGTCGAACGCGGTGTTCGCCGCCTGCAGCAGCGCGACGCCACCACCGGCGACGATGCCCTCCTCGACGGCGGCCTTGGCGTTGCGGACGGCGTCCTCGATGCGGTGCTTGCGCTCCTTGAGCTCCACCTCGGTGGCCGCGCCGACCTTGATGACCGCGACGCCGCCGGCCAGCTTGGCCAGCCGCTCCTGCAGCTTCTCGCGGTCGTAGTCGGAGTCCGACTTCTCGATCTCGGCGCGGATCTGGTTGACCCGGCCGGCGATCTGGTCGGCGTCGCCGGCGCCCTCGACGATCGTCGTCTCGTCCTTGGTGACGACGACCTTGCGGGCGCGGCCGAGCAGGTCCAGGCCGGCGGTGTCGAGCTTGAGGCCGACCTCCTCGGCGATGACCTGACCGCCGGTGAGGATCGCGATGTCCTGCAGCATCGCCTTGCGGCGGTCGCCGAAGCCGGGGGCCTTGACGGCGACCGACTTGAACGTGCCGCGGATCTTGTTGACGACGAGCGTCGCGAGAGCCTCGCCCTCGACGTCCTCGGCGATGATGGCCAGCGGCCGGCCGCTCTGCATGACCTTCTCGAGCAGCGGCAGCAGGTCCTTGACCGAGCTGATCTTGGAGTTGACGACGAGGACGTACGGGTCCTCGAGGACAGCCTCCATGCGCTCGGGGTCGGTGACGAAGTACGGCGAGATGTAGCCCTTGTCGAAGCGCATGCCCTCGGTGAGCTCGAGCTCCAGACCGAAGGTGTTGCTCTCCTCGACCGTGATCACGCCCTCCTTGCCGACCTTGTCCATGGCCTCGGCGATGATCTCGCCGACCGTGGTGTCAGCAGCGGAGATCGAGGCCGTGGAGGCGATCTGCTCCTTGGTCTCGACGTCCTTGGCAGCGTTGCCGATGGCCTCGACGACACGCTCGACGGCGGCCTCGATGCCCTTCTTCAGGCCCATCGGGTTCGCGCCGGCGGCGACGTTGCGCAGGCCCTCGCGCACGAGCGCCTGGGCCAGGACGGTGGCGGTGGTGGTGCCGTCACCCGCGACGTCGTCGGTCTTCTTCGCGACCTCCTTGACGAGCTCGGCCCCGATCTTCTCGTACGGGTCCTCGAGCTCGATCTCCTTGGCGATGGAGACGCCGTCGTTGGTGATGGTGGGGGCGCCCCACTTCTTCTCCAGGACGACGTTGCGGCCCTTGGGGCCGAGGGTGACCTTGACGGCGTCGGCGAGCTGGTTCATGCCGCGCTCGAGGCCGCGCCGGGCCTCCTCGTCGAAGGCGATGATCTTTGCCATGCGGTGGGATCCTCCCGATCGATCGTGCTGCTCGGCAGGCGCCCGCGACGGACGACCGGATGACCGGCCTCGCCTGCACGTGCTGGCACTCTGCACGTCGGAGTGCTACGCGCTTTGTTAGCACTCTGGCCCCGAGAGTGCAAGCGCGTGTCCCGGCCGCCCACGGCCGGCCTCGGGCCCGGCGGCCTGCCAGCGGCGGCTCCTGGCTGTTCATCCGGCCGGGTGACGTGCCGACGGCACCCACCGGGCACCAGTGCGCCGTGCGGATCTGGGGACGCTCGAGCGGCCTGCGGGCCGGTGCCCGAGACGACATCGCGGCCGGCCCGCAGCTGGTGTGCGCGTGCGGCGCCACGACACCGCTCGCCGCCATGCGTGGTCCGGTCGGCCGGCGCCGGCTCGGCTGCCGGGCCTGTCACCGCGTGCTGCTGGACCAGCAGCGCGAGGCGACCCGGAAGCTCGCTGCGGTCGGACGCGCGACGGCCGCTCCCGAGCCGCCGGTCCGCCACGCGTGGGTGCTCGACGGCCGCTGAGCCACAGCGTCACGGCGGCACCAGGGCCGGAACCAGGGTGTGCGCGAGCAGCGCGGCGCTCGCGTCAGCGCCGTACGTAGCGGTCGCCGGGGGCCACTCCGGGCAGCGTCTCCGGCGCCGTCTCGACGACGGTGTCGAACGGCTCGCCGGGTCCGTACTGCGGGCACTGCTCGAACGGCCGGTCGGTGCACGGCGTCATCTGGGCGACGTGGACGACGACGCCGTCGCGGATGAAAACCGCTGTCAGCGGGACCGGCACCTGGAACATGTGGAACGTGGAGGTGGTGGGCTCCTCGTACTCGAACACCATGCCGGTGCCGCGGGGGACGTCGTCGCGACCCATGAGCCCGACCCGGCGCTCCTGCGGCTCGTCGGCCACCTCGAGGGTGAGCGGCACGCCGTCCAGCTCGGCCCGCACGGTCTGCTCGATGCGCTGACCGATCCCGGTGCTCGCGGGCGGGTCCGGGGCTGCGTCGTCGCAGCCGGCGACTCCGCCGATGACGGCCGCGACGGTGGCGACGGTGGCGACGACGACGACGGAGGTCCGCCCCTCCCTGTCCCGGGCACGGGCCGTCGTCGTGGAGCGCACGGCGGACATCGTCGCACCGCAGGCCGGCGCCACCGGCAGGCGCCGGCCGAATCGCCGCGTCCCCCGACCGGTCGAATAACGCGCAATTGCCGGGCCGCACCGGCGTCGGCTTGGCCACAATCGGTCGTTTCTCTTTGCAAAGCCGACGTCGGGTCGTGCAGCATGATCGGCATGGCGAAGAAGGCACCGGTGAGCGAAGTGCGGGCGTGGGCCAGGGAGCAGGGCTTCGAGCTCGGTGACCGCGGCCGGCTGCCGGCCGAGGTCTGGCAGGCGTGGGAGAGCCGCTCGACGACGAGCCCGGTTCCGCCGCCGCGCACGGCGGCCGACGCCCCGGCTCCCGCCACGGCCGACGAGCTCGCCGCGCTGACCGCCTCGGTCGCCCGGCTCGAGCAGCAGGTCGGCGCGCTCACCGACCGGCTCACCGAGCTCGAGCGCCGCCCCGCCGCCGAGCCGCGACGGCTCTTCGCCCGGGCCCGCTGACCTCTCCCGGCCCGCCGACCTCTCCCGGCGCCGCGAGCGTCGCGCCGCCGGATCAGGTGTCCGGGCGCTGCTCGCTCTCCCACGCGGCGCGTCGCTCGGCGCCGGTCTCGCCGGCGTAGCCGACGTCCTGCCCGCTCACCCGGCCGGCCACCTGATCGTTCGGCGTGGTGCCGGTGGAGCTGCCCTGGTCCGGCGCGTCGTCGTCGGGCACACCGCCGGTCGCGCGCGAGAGCGCCTCGTGGTCGTCGCGGTCGACGTCGTCCTCGCCCGGGCGGGGGTCAGGCACAGCGGTCTCCTCTCGTCGGTGCCGGGCGGTCTACCCCGCTGCGGCGCGCCGACCCGGTCCTCGCACGACGAGCCGGTCGAGCAGCTCCTGGGTCGCGCCCGCCACGGCCTCCACCGCCGCGGCGAAGGCCTCGGCGTTGTGCGGCGCCGGCGCCCGCATGCCGGCGACCTTGCGCACGTACTGCAGCGCGGCGGCGCGGACGTCGTCATCGCCGACGGCCCCCTGCTTGGAATCGGTGTACGGCGGGCGGAGCGTCCTGATGCTGCGGCACATGGCGCGCACGCTGCCGTGCTCGATGGACACGTGCAACCCCTTGACGGCTGCAGGCACCGGGCGGACGGTGCCGGTGTCGCCCGCCGCCGGGGCGGGCCGTCCTCCGGGGGGTCCGGCATGGCCGGCTTCGTGCAGATCATCGAGTTCAGGTCGTCGCGCATCGACGAGATCCGGGCGCTGAACGAGCAGTGGCGCGAGACGCACCCGGACATGGGTCCGTTGCGCATCACGGTCACCGCCGACCGCGACCGGCCGAACACCTACTGCAGCATCGTGGAGTTCGGCTCCTACGAGGAGGCGATGCGCAACTCCGAAGACCCCGCCACCGGCGAGTGGGCGGCGAGGATGGCCGCGCTGTGCGACGGCGAGCCGACCTTCCGCAACCTCGACACGATCCTCACCGAGGTCCGGACGGACCAGGCGTCGACGGCCGCCGTCTAGGACCTACGCGATCCCGGCTGCCGCGAAGGCGCCGTACGAGGGTGCGATGGTCACGGTGGGTCCGGACGTCGGTGCGACGGCGTCGAGAGTCTTCAGGCCGTCGCCGGTGTTGTAGAGCACCGTCTCGGCGTCCGGGTCGATCTGGCCTCGCTCCAGCAGCAGCTTGAGCGTCGCGACGGTGACACCGCCTGCGGTCTCGGCGAAGACGCCCTCGGTCGAGGCGAGCAGCCGGATGCCCTCGACGACCTGCTCGTCGGAGACGTGCGCCATCGACCCGCCGGTGCGACGCACGACGTCGAGCGCGTACGGGCCGTCGGCCGGGTTGCCGATCGCCAGCGACTTGGCGATGGTCGACGGCTTGACCGGCTTCACGACGTCCCAGCCGTTCTCGAAAGCGGTCGCGATGGGTGAGCAGCCGCTGGCCTGCGCGCCGAAGACCCGGTACGGCGTGGCCTCGACCAGTCCGAGCCGGCCGAGCTCGCCGAACGCCTTGTCCACCTTGGTGAGCAGCGAGCCGGACGCCATCGGCGCGACGACCTGCTCGGGCAGCCGCCAGCCCAGCTGCTCGGCCACCTCGTACCCGAGCGTCTTGGAGCCCTCGGCGTAGTACGGCCGCACGTTGACGTTGACGAACGCCCAGTCCTCGGCCTCGGCGATCTCGCTGCAGAGCCGGTTCACGTCGTCGTACGTGCCGTCGACGGCGACGAGCGGCTGGCCGTAGATCGCGCTCTGCACGACCTTGCCCTGCTCGAGGTCGCTCGGGATGAAGACCACCGAGCGCAGCCCGGCGTGCGTGGCGTGCGCCGCGACGGAGTTGGCGAGATTGCCGGTCGAGGCGCACGAGACGGTGGTGAAGCCGAAGCCGCGCGCGGCCGACAGCGCCACCGACACGACGCG
>DATMJH010000042.1:0-5894 GCA_035554015.1 Mycobacteriales bacterium | reverse complement strand
GGCGAGGGCGGCCGGCTGTTCGGCTCGGTGACGACGTCCGACGTCGTGCAGGCGGTCGCCGCCGCCGGCGGCCCGAAGCTCGACCGCCGGCTGGTGACGCTGCCGGCGCCGATCAAGGCCACCGGCAATCACACCGCCACCGTGAAGGTCCACCCCGAGGTCGAGGCGACCGTCACCGTGCAGGTTGTCGCCGCCACGTAGTCGCGCGCTCGTCCGACGGCCCGGCCTCCCGCGAGGGGCGCCGGGCCGTCGCGCGTCCGTCTCCACCCATCCCAGCGGGGGGGAAGGAGAACAGCAGCTGGCCGGTCGTGCCGAGCTCACCGAACAGGTGCTCGCCGGGCCCCCGCAGGTCGGCGACGGCGTCGAGCAGCGCGTCGCAGTCGTCCCCGGCGTCCGACGAGCCGTCGTCGGCCTCGAGCGTCCGGTAGCCGGAGGCCTTGAGCACGAACAGCGACCGGTCGCCGGCCAGCGAGGACACCCGCCGCGCGACCTCGGCCGGCACGGCGGCGTCGTGCCGCTCGGCGTAGTCCACCCAGTCGACCAGCTCCGGCCCGGCCAGCGTCGGGTACACCACCTGGTCGTAACCCGGCCCGATCTCGCGCGCGACCGGCGGCCCGAGCTGGTCGGGGCAGTAGAGCAGCACGTCCCCGGGCGAGGCGGCCGACCGGAACACCCCGGCGACCTCGCCCGCCGACGTCCGCGGCTGCGCCACGGCCGGCAGCCCGGTCGTCGCGCCGACGAACACGAGCACCGCCAGCCATGCCGTCCCGACGGCGTGCGGCAGCGCGAGCGCTCCCAGCCCGGCCGCCACCGCGACGAGCGGCACCACCACCGCCGTGTACCGCCCGGTGTAAGCACCGCTCCCTCCCGCCGCCGCGGTGAAGGCCAGCACCAGGGTCGCCACGACGACGCCGGCCAGCAGCCGCCCCGACCGCCGCCGCACCGCGGCCACGACGAGCAGCGGGACGAGCAGCAGCGCCAGCCACACCCGCCCGACGCGCGGCCCGCCGCCCCAGAACGTCGGCGTGCGCACCAGGTCGAGCAGGCCTGCCGGGTCGGCCCACGGCGCTCCCGTGTGCTGCACCTGGAACACGAACACCGGCAGCCATGGCGCGAACAGCATCCCGCCGAGCACCAGCGCGACGACGACGCGCACCGCAGCCGCGTCCCGCCGCAGCAGCCCCGGCAGGTGCCACATCCCCACGACCGCCAGCAGGAACAGCGCCCAGTAGTGCGTCAGCAGCAGCGCGCCGACGCATCCGGCGAGCGCGGCCACCGCCCGCCGCGACGGCGTCCGCCGCACCGCCAGCAGCGCCAGCGAGCCGGCCAGCACCAGCACGACGACGAGCAGGTACATCCTCGTCTCGGAGCCGTAGCGCATCGTCCACGGCAGCGCCGCGAGCACCACGACCGCGGCGCGCCCGCCCGCCGTCCCCCCGAGCCGCCGGCCGAGCCGCCAGGCCAGCCACAGCGCCAGGGGCACGAGCAGCACGGTCAGCAGCCGCACCGCGACGGTGCCGGTGCCGAGCGCCGCCGTCCACGCCGACAGCAGCAGGTAGTACAGCGGCGGGGCGCCGTCCTGGCGGAGCGCGTCCACCAGGCCCGACCCAGCGCGCCGCCCGGCGATCTCCACCGACAGCGCCTCGTCCAGCCACAGCGGTCCGCCGGCCACCCCCAGCCCGAGCCCGACGGCGCAGACGACGACGGCCACCGCGACCAGCGCCCCGCCCGCCGGCCCGGTCAGCGACCACCGCCGCGACGTCATGCGACCCACCCGCAGCGAGCGTGACGTGGCTCACCTACAGTCCTGGCATGAGCTTCAACCTGGCGATCATGCTGCGCGAGTCGGCGAAGGCGAACCCGGACAAGCCGCTCGTCCACGTCAACGACCTGAGCTTCACCTACGCCCAGGTCGACGAGATCTCCGGCCGCATCGCGACCAGCCTGCTCGGCCTGGGGCTCGAGCGCGGCGACAAGGTCGCGGTGCAGCTGCCGAACCTGCCGCAGTTCCTGTTCACCTACTTCGGGATCCTCAAGGCGGGGCTGGTCATGGTCCCGCTCAACCCGCTGCTGCGCGCGCCCGAGGTGGCCTACCACCTCGACGACAGCGACGCGAAGATCCTCGTCACCTTCGAGATGTTCGCCGACGAGGCGGTCAAGGGCGTCTCGCAGGTCGAGGGCCGCGACATCACGACCTACGTCGTGAACCTGCCCGGCAACGACACGCGGCCCGAGGGCACCAAGCACTACGACGAGCTGTACTTCGCCGACGACACCCGTGACATCGTGCCGACGTCGTCCGACGACACCGCGGTGCTGCTGTACACCAGCGGCACCACCGGCAAGCCCAAGGGCGCCGAGCTCACCCACTTCCAGCTCTACATGAACTGCACCGTGGCCGGTGAGCTGTTCGGCTTCCAGGACGACGACATCGGCGTGGCGGTGCTGCCGCTGTTCCACGTGTTCGGGCTGAGCAGCGTGCTCAACACCAGCGTCCGCTACGGCGGCACGATCGTGCTCGTCCCGCGGTTCGAGCTCGAGCCGGTCGTCGACGCGATCGAGAAGCACCGGTGCACCATCTTCAGCGGCGTCCCGACGATGTACTTCGGGCTGCTGCAGATGGACACCTCCGGGCGCGACCTGTCGAGCCTGCGGGTCGGCGTCTCCGGCGGCGCCGCCATCCCGGGCGAGGTCATCCGCGCCTTCGAGGAGAAGTTCCCCGGCTGCGTCGTCCTCGAGGGCTACGGGCTGTCGGAGAGCGCCAGCACGACGACGTTCAACATCAACGCCGAGCAGCGCAAGGTGCTGAGCATCGGCAAGCCGATCTGGGGCGTCGAGGTCAAGGTCGTCGACGAGGACGACAAGGAGCTGCCGCCCGGCGAGGAGCACGTCGGCGAGATCGTCATCCGCGGCCACAACATCATGAAGGGCTACTACAAGAAGCCCGAGGCGACGGCGGAGGCGTTCAAGAACGGCTGGTTCCACACCGGCGACCTGGCCTACGCGGACGAGGACGGCTACCTGTTCGTCGTCGACCGCAAGAAGGACCTCGTCATCCGCGGCGGCTACAACGTCTACCCGCGCGAGATCGAGGAGGTGCTGTACGGGCACGAGGCGATCGCCGAGGCCGCCGTCATCGGCAAGCCGGACGAGAAGCTCGGCGAGGAGGTGCTGGCCATCGTCGCGCCCAAGCCCGGCGCGGCCCTCGACCCGGACGAGGTCATCGCCTACTGCAAGGAGCGGCTGGCGGCGTACAAGTACCCGCGCGAGGTGCGCATCGTCGACCAGCTCCCCAAGGGCCCGACCGGCAAGATCCTGAAGAAGGAGCTGCGCGCCTGACCGGGTGAGGCCGCCCCGGCTCCCCGGGTGGTGGAGCCCTTCGTGCGGTTGCCGGGCGCTGCGAGACCGTCGGGAGGGCTCCGGTCGGGGGTGGTCGGGGGGCGTCACGCGCGGACGAGGGCGGCGAAGTCGCGGCCCTCGGCGCTCCACTGCTCGGTGACGCGCAGCCCCGCCCGGGCGGCGACGCCAGCGACGGCGTCCGCGCCGACCAGGGCCCACGGGAACCACGCGCTGGTCGTGCCGAGGCCCTCGAGCCGCGCGGTGACCGGCCGCTCGCCCGCGACCGGCTGCAGCTCGACGAGCACGACGCCGTCGCGGCGGGCCAGCGCGGCGCAGCGACGGAGCAGCCGCACCGGCGACCCGCCGATCCCGAGGTTGCCGTCGGCCAGCAGCACCGTCCCCCACGAGCCCTCGCCGGGCACCGGGCCGAACACGTCGCCCACGTGCACCGCCGCGCCGGCCCGCCGCGCCAGCACCGGGACGGCCGGCAGCACGTCGAGCCCGCACACCGGCACGCCGTGCTCGTGCAGCGCCGCCGTGAGCCGGCCGGGCCCGCAGCCGACGTCGAGCACCGCGCCGCGTGCCCGCGACAGCAGCGAGCGGTCGGCCGCGGTGACCGGCCCGGCCCACCGGTCGACGTCGAGCGCGAGCAGGCCGCCGTCCGCGAGCCGGAGCAGCCGCGGCTGCAGCCGGGTGTCCTCGCGCACCGCGCGGACCAGCCAGTCGCTCAGCACGCGGGCCGGCCGGGCGACGGCGGCCGGGCCGCCGCCGCCCCCGCCTGCCCCGCCGGGCACGGGGGTGCCCGCGCCGGCGTCGGGGCCGGTCCGGAGCATGCGGAGATCCCTCCTCGGCGGGGGCTGGGCCGGGAAGGACCCACCAGACGTTCGGGCGACCGGAGCGGACGGTTCACCCGGCCCGGCAGCCGACGCCGGGTCGCGCCGGCGCGCCGGTGCCGGGAGACTGCCCCGGTGCCGCCCGAGCCCGCCAGCCACCGGTCGAGCCCGTGGTGGCAGGCCGGCATCGTCGTCGCGCTCGGCGGCGCCACCTACCTGGCGTTCCGGACGACGCGCGAGGGCAGCATCCTGGGCGAGCACGGCCGGCTGCTGGCCGACATCGTCGGCTTCTGGCTGCTCTGGGCGGTGGCGCTGGCCTGCCTGCTGCGGGCCCGGCTGAGCCGGCGGCGGCTGCTCACGCTCGTCGTCGTCGGCGCCGCGGCGCTGCGGATCGCCGCGATGACGGTGGTCGTGCCGCTGTCCGACGACCTCTACCGCTACGCCTGGGACGGCTCGGTGCAGGCGGCCGGCGTCAGCCCCTACCGGTACGCCCCCGACCAGGCGGACGGCGTCGAGGCGCTCGCCGAGCGCCGCACCGACTGGCTGTTCCCGGACGCCGTCGAGGGCGGTGACACGTGCGCGGAGATCGGCCGCGACGACGGCTGCACGCGCATCAACCGGCCGTCGGTGCACACCGTCTACCCGCCGCTGGCGCAGGTCTGGTTCCTCGGTGGGCACCTGGCCGGCGCCTCGCAGTGGCGCGACATCGGCTGGCAGGCGCTGTCGCTGCTGCCCGACGTCGCGACGTGCGTCCTGCTGTGGCTGGTGCTCGTGCGCAGCGGCCGGGACCCGCGGTGGGCGGCGGCGTTCGCGTGGAGCCCGGTCGCGGTGCTCGAGGGCGTGCAGAACGCGCACGTCGACGGGCTGGCCACCTTCTTCGTCGTGCTCGCCGTCGCGCTGGCCGGACGGCGGCCGGCTGCCTCCGGTGCCGCGCTGGCCGCGGCGGCCCTCGTCAAGCTCTACCCCGCACTGCTGCTGCCGGCGCTGCTGGTGCGCCGGCCGGTGCGCGTCGTCACCGCCTTCGTCGCGGTCGTGGCGGCGGGCTACCTGCCGCACGTGCTCGTCAGCGGGGCGGACGTGCTCGGCTTCCTGCCCGGCTACCTCGCCGAGGAGGACTACGACGCCGGCGACCGGTACCTGCTGCTGCGCCCGCTGGGGCTGCCCGGGCCGGTCGTCTCCGTCCTCGTGGCGCTGCTCGGGCTGGCCGTCGCGGTCGCCGTGTGGCGGCGCGCCCGCTCCCTCGCCCCCGGTGCTCGCGAGGCCGGCGACACTTCCGTGATCGGCGACGGACCGGGCGCAGGTCGGGTGGCGGTGGGGGCGTGCGTGCTGCTCGGCGCGGCGCTGCTGCTGGCGACACCGGTGCAGCCCTGGTACGGCCTGCCGCTCGCGGCGCTGGCCGCGCTGGCCCGGCGGCCGGAGTGGTTCGCCCTGCCGGCGCTCGCCTACCCCGTCTTCTTCGCCGTCGTGCCCGCCGGCCCGTCCGAGGCGGCGGCGTGGACGGGCACCGCCTGCTACGCCGTCGCGCTGGCTGTCGTGCTGGCGGCGGCGGTGCGGCGCCGGGTCACCGACCGACCTGCAGCGTCGTCTCGGCCACCCCGAGCGGCAGCCCCGCCGTGAAGGCGGCGTCGAGGGCCGAGCTGAGCGCGTCGGCTGCGGCCGGCGTCAGCGACCACCGGCTGCCCTGCAGCACGACGACTCCGGCAGCGTCGCCCGGCCGCACCG
>DATMJH010000041.1:0-4244 GCA_035554015.1 Mycobacteriales bacterium | reverse complement strand
CCTCATGACGGCGTGCGTCGACGAGTTCAAGGAGAACGAGGACCTGCCCAACACCACCAACCCCGACGACTGGGCGCGCATCTCCGGCAAGAAGGGCGAGCGGATCGTCTACATCCGCACGCTCGTCACCAGCGCCAAGGGGGCCGAGGCGGGCCGGTCCATCGACACGGTGGCGAACACGGGGCAGTACCTGTAGGGCAGCACGTACCGTGATCCCATGAGCGCGCGCCGGGTCATGGGCACCGAGACCGAGTACGGCGTCTCCGTGCCCTCGTCGCCCGGCACGAACGCGATGACGGCGTCGTCGCAGGTCGTCAACGGCTACGCCAGCGGGCTGCCCGAGGGGCCCTCGCGCGAGCGCCGCACCGCGTGGGACTTCGAGGAGGAGAACCCGCTGCGCGACGCGCGCGGGTTCGAGGTCGGGCTGGGGCTGTCCGACCACCTGCCCGGCGAGCCGGACGACGACATGGGCCTGGCGAACGTCGTGCTGCCCAACGGCGCGCGGCTGTACGTCGACCACGCGCACCCGGAGTACTCGACGCCGGAGGTGACGACGCCGCGCGACGTCGTGCTGTGGGACAAGGCGGGCGAGCGGGTCATGGCGCTGGCGGCCGAGCGCGCGATGCAGGTGCCCGGCACCGCGCCGATCCAGCTCTACAAGAACAACACCGACGGCAAGGGCGCGTCGTACGGCACGCACGAGAACTACCTGATGACGAGGCAGACGCCGTTCGCGGACATCGTGCGGCACCTGACGCCGTTCTTCGTCTCGCGCCAGGTGTTCGCCGGGTCGGGGCGCGTGGGCATCGGCCAGGACGGCCGGACCGCGGGCTTCCAGCTGTCGCAGCGGGCCGACTTCTTCGAGGTCGAGGTCGGGCTCGAGACGACCCTCAAGCGGCCGATCATCAACACCCGAGACGAGCCGCACGCCGACCCGGAGAAGTACCGCCGGCTGCACGTCATCATCGGCGACGCCAACCTCGCCGAGGTGGCGACGTACCTCAAGGTCGGCACCACCTCGCTCGTGCTGTCGATGATCGAGGACGGCTGGCTGCGGGAGGCCGGCGTCGACCTGTCGGTCGACGGGCCGGTGTCGGCGCTGCGTGCCGTCTCGCACGACCCCACGCTGCGCCACCAGCTGACGCTGCGCGACGGCCGCCGGATGACCGCCGTCCAGCTGCAGCTGGAGTACCTCGAGCAGGCACGCAAGCACGTCGAGGACCGGCTCGGGTCCGACGTCGACGCGCAGACCGCCGACGTGCTCGCCCGGTGGGAGTCGGTGCTCGACCGGCTCGTGAGCGACCGGTCCTCGCTGGCCGGCGAGCTCGACTGGGTGGCCAAGCTGCAGCTGCTCGAGGGCTACCGCGACCGCGAGGGCCTGGGCTGGGAGTCGTCCAAGCTGCACCTGGTGGACCTGCAGTACAGCGACGTGCGGCCCGACAAGGGGCTCTACCACCGGCTCGTCGCCCGCGGCCGGATGCAGCGGCTCGTCGACGACGCCGAGGTGGCCTGGGCGCTCGACAACCCGCCGCCGGACACCCGCGCGTACTTCCGCGGCCGCTGCCTGGCGCAGTTCCCGACGGAGGTCGCGGCGGCGTCGTGGGACAGCGTCATCTTCGACGTCGGACGGGAGTCGCTGCAGCGGGTGCCGACGCTCGAGCCGCTGCGCGGGACGAAGGCGCACGTCGGCGGGCTGCTGGACAGCGTCGGGTCGGCGGCCGAGCTGGTGGAGGCGCTGGGGGCCGGGCGCCGGTAGAGGCAGCCGCGGGCACGGGACACCTCCCGAGGCCCACGCGGTGCGGTGCCGCACCGGCGTCTCTCGACGTGGTGTCGTGCCGTCAGCCTCGCCGCAGGGCGTCCAGCGCGGCCCGCGCCGCCTCGGCCTGCTCCTGTGCCTCGGCCACCCGGCGCTGTGCCCGGTCGCGCGCCTGCGCCGCCTTGTCGGCCTCGGTGCGCGCGTCGTGGGCGCTGTGCCCGGCCTCGGCGGCCCGCTCACGGGCGGCGGACAGCCGCTGCTCCAGCTCGTCGACCTCCTGCTGCGCGGCGACGCGTCCCCGGTCGCGTTCGCGGTGCTCGGCGGCGGCCTGGTCCGCGCGGAGCCGTGCCTGCTCGGCCGCGCGCACGGCGTCGTCCAGCGCGGCGGCGGCGTCGAGCGCGGCTCGCTCGGCCTTCTCGACGCGCGCCGCGCTCGGAGAGGGTGCGCCGCCGGCGCGGCCAGGAGCCGCCTTGTCGACATCGCGTTTCACCGACGACCGGCTGCGGGCGGCAGCCGCCGGCCGGCGTGCGGCCACGGCGACCGCCCCCTCGACGTCGACACCGCCGAAACCGGCGAACGCCAGGGCCCGCACCAGCGTCCCGGAGCGCACGGCGTCGGCCGCCGCGGCGTCTGCCAGCGCCGCCTCGAGCGTCTGCTCGACCTCGGTGCGCACCGCCGCGCTCGCCCCGGATGCCCCGACCGCCGTCGCCGTCACGGCCTCGACCAGCTCGCGGCGCTGCCGCCCGAGCGCGCGGAGCTCGTCGCCGCTCCCCGCGGCCTGCGCCTGCGCCAGCGCCGGGCCGAGGTCCAGCAGCGAGTCGAGCAGCTCGGGCTCCTCGCGCGCCAGCCGGTTCACCAGCCACGCCGACGCCGTCGGGCGGCGCAGTGCCTTGACCGCCGCGCGCAACGCGCCGTCGGCTGCCTGCGCGGCGGCGTCACGCGCCGCCGTGAACTGCTCCGGCGGCAGCGCGTACAGCTCGGCCGCGACCCGCGCCAGGTCGTCGTCCGTCGCCATGCGTGGCAGTGTGCCGGGCGGCGGTGCAGGCGCCGTGCCGCCGACCCGTGACCCGCCCCGGAGGCACCCCATGTCCGACAGCCCGCCGTCCGTGCCCACCGCGGACCTGCCGCCCGGCGCCGTCCGCCGGGCCGGGTCGTGGACCGTCGCGAACCGCGGTGGCGACCTGCGTGCCGTGTCGTCGCGCTGCCGGCACCAGCTCGCGGACCTGTCGAAGGGCTCGCTGGACAAGAACGGCTGCCTGGTGTGCCCGTGGCACGGCTCGCGCTACGACCTCGACAGCGGCTCGATGGTGAGCGGCCCGAAGGGGTTCCTCTGGTACGTCGGCCGGACGCCGGGCTACACGCAGTTCATCGAGGCCTACGGGCGCTTCACGTCGTTGCGCCGCCGCAGGGCGGTGCGCGACGGCGACCGGATCGTCGTCCAGGAGTGACCCGGATCGTCGGAGTGCGCGGTTATCGTCGCGCGCAGGCGCGAGCAGGAGAGAGGCGACATGGCAGAGCGTGAGACCGGCGGCGGGCAGTCCCGCCAGACCCGGCGTGAGGAGGAGGTCGAGGAGGCCTCGACCGAGGCGACGTCCGACGTCCAGGAAAGGGTCGAGAAACTGACCGACGACGTCGATTCTCTTTTGGACGAGATAGACGAGGTGCTCGAGGAGAACGCCGAGGAGTTCATTAAAGGCTACGTGCAAAAAGGGGGAGAGTGAAGTAAGAGTTTATGAATTCCTCTCCGGATTGCAAGCAGTGTCTTGACTGTGGCGCGAAGAAGCCGCTAGACGAGTTTCCACCAGCGGCAAAGCGAAGGGACGGTCGCGGTAGTTACTGCCGTCCCTGCATGTCACTGCGCACTCAATCGAGCTACGCCCGACGCCAGCAGCGTGCCGGCAAGTCCGTCAAGAAGCGGGAGGCGCTGCCTCCTGAGGTGAAGCGCTGCCCGGACTGTGGCGAGATCAAGTTCCTGGATGACTTCCCTCGGAACAAGAGCGCCCGAGACGGGCACGGCGGCTATTGCAAGCCGTGCCACAACGCCAGGACCCGCGCTACTGCCGAGCGCCTCTACGGCGGCGGTCGCAGCTACCACCTCAAGGCCCGCTACGGCATCACCATCGCCGAGTACGACGCGATGCTGGAGGCACAGGCCGGCCTGTGCGCGCTGTGCCGCGAGCGGCCGGCCGAGCACGTCGACCACGATCACCTCTTCGGTCACGTCCGTGGTCTGCTGTGCTCCTGCTGCAACCAGGGGCTCGGCAACTTCCGCGACGAACTCGCGCACGTGCAGGCCGCCGCTCACTACCTCGAGAGGACCACGTGGAGACGGGAACAGGTCAGTCCGGGCGTCTTCCAGCTCACTTCACCGCGCCCGGCAGCAGCAGCTTCGCCGAGTTCCTCGAGGCCGCCGCTCCAGATCTCCTCCCTGCGCGGCTGACGCTCCCGCCCGGCACCGTGGAGGCACCCCACGGCACGACCATCGTCG
>DATMJH010000040.1:0-2642 GCA_035554015.1 Mycobacteriales bacterium | reverse complement strand
TTGCTGGGGCGCTGCCACCAGCCGATCAACGGTGGATTCGGGCTAACTAGCGGAGCAGCTCCATCCGCACGCCCTGCTCGTCCCACTCAGGGTCCTCGGGGAGCCTCTCGACCGACCGTGCAGCGATGCGCCGGGCCGTCGTCATGTCGGCGGCACCGTCGAGCAAGTGCCGGAGCGTGACGCCGCCACCCGGGTCGGAGGCGAGTACCTCGTGAATGCCCTGGATGCGCGCCTCGACGAGCGCCCGTCGTTCCGCTACCCCCGCGTCGGTGTACTTGCTGTGCTGCATCGGCCGGTCGTCGTTGAGCTGGTAGAAGCTCAGCTCCGGGTGAACCTCGAAGACCTGCCGCTGCCGGTACGGCTGCATCTCCTCCGCCACCTCGGCGTAGCGACGCAACATGCGCGCGGAGATGGGGTTGAGTCCCTTGCGAGCACGCGCGTCCAGGTCCTCGGTACGCAGGTACCGCCTCGACGGCGGCGACTGCACGGTGCCGGCCCGGGGCCAGCCGAGCAGCCGGCGGGCCTCCCGGTCGCAGGTCCGTCCACCAGGCGTGTCCTCCTCCGGGAAGGAGAGATGGCAGTGGATGGCGATGACGTCGAAGGCGGGCCGGTAGTCGAGGATCTCGGCGAAGGTCGGGAACACGTCCGCCGCGTAGGGGAAGGCCGTGATTCCCTGCAAGCGGGCCGGGACCACGAGCCAGCCCCCAGGGCACGGCTCGACCCCGGCGATCAACCGGTAGGGCAGGTCGGGCCCGCCGCCTCGTCGCTGTGGGGGCACGGGCGCGGAGCCTATCCGAACGGGTGAGAAAGGCTGGCCATTCGGCCGATGCGCCAATTTGGCGCTCCTTCCTACCTTCGCCACATGCCCAAGAGATCTGCCCGGCTGGACTCCGACGCTCTTCTGGAGCAGCTGTGGCACAGCAAGGGGACTGACCTGCTGATCAGCGCGGGGCTCGTCCCGCAGGTGCGGGTCGACGGCGACCTAGGACCCCTGGAGAGCTACGGCCCCACGGAGCCCGCCGACGTCGAGGCCCTGCTGGACGAGCTGCTCTCGCCGCAGCAGAGCGAGATCTTCGAGGCTGGCCACGAGGTTGACTTCTCCTTCTCGTGGCGCAGGCAAGCTCGGCTGCGTGGCAACGCCTTCCGCACCACCGGTGAGGTCGCGATCGCGCTGCGGCTCATCCCGCACGAGATCCCGACCTTCGACGACCTCGGTGTCCCCGCCGTCTTCGAGCGCTTCGCCGGCCTGCGCCAGGGCTTGGTTCTGGTCACCGGCCCGACCGGCGCCGGTAAGAGCACGACGCTCGCGTCGACGATCGACCGCATCAACAGCACGCGGGCCTGCCACATCATCACGATCGAGGACCCGATCGAGTACGTCTACGAGCACCGACGGGCCGTAGTGCACCAGCGAGAGGTCGGCGACGACACCGTCAGCTTCCAGAAGGCGCTCCGCTCCGCGCTGCGGGAGGACCCCGACGTGCTGCTCGTCGGCGAGATGCGTGACCTCGAGTCCATCCAGTTCGCCCTGACGCTGGCCGAGACCGGCCACCTCGTCTTCGCGACGCTGCACACCAACGACACCGCCCAGGCGCTCGACCGCATCATCGACGTGTTCCCGTCCGACCGGCAGGCTCAGATCCGCGTGCAGGTCGCCAACGCCCTCACGGGCATCGTCTACCAGCGCCTGCTGCCTCGCGTGGCCGGCGGCATGGTGGCCGCCTTCGAGGTCCTGGTGGCCAATTCGGCCGTGCGCAACCTGGTCAAGGAAGGCAAGACGAACCAGCTGCGCAACGTCGTGAGCACGCACACCCACGAGGGGATGCAGACCCTCGAGAAGCACCTCACCGAGCTCGTGGCCGCCGGCACCATCAGCCTCGAGCAGGCGCGCTTGGTCTCCCTGTACCCGCGGGAGGTCGAGGCGCCCGCGTCGGCCGAGCAGGTGCTGGAGATGGGCGGTCGGCGCGGGCGCCGTCGCTGACGGGCAGCCGACTCTCGTCGGCAGCACCTGACGGCTCGCCGCGCGACTGCGGGCAGCATGCATCATGCTCAGGGATCCCACTCGAGCCCCCGGAGGATCCCGTGCCGCCGGTCCTGGTAGCCGACGCGCTGGTCGTCGACTTCGGGCCCGTCCGGGCGGTGAGCGGCTTCGACCTCTCTGTCGCGGCCGGGGCCTCCGTCGCGCTGGTCGGGCGCAACGGCGCCGGCAAGTCGACGACCATGCGCGTGCTGGCCGGGGTACTGCCCCCGAGCTCGGGCCGAGTCCGGGTCGCAGGCGTGGATGCCGAGAGCGATCCGGCGGGCGTCCGCGCGCACGTCGGCTACTGCCCGGACGTCGGTGGGCTGCTGCCGCGGGCAACGGCGTGGGAGCACCTGCAGCTGGCCGCACGGTTGCGCGGCATGAGGACGTGGGAAGACCGAGGTCTCGCCCTTCTCGAGCAGTTCGAGCTCAGTGACGCCGCCGACCGCATCACGGCAGGGTTCTCACACGGCATGAGCCGGCGGCTCTCGGTCGTGCTGGCCGCCTTCCACGCGCCGCGGCTGCTGCTGCTCGACGAGCCCTTCGACGGCGTCGACCCCCTCGGGGTCGACGCCACCCTGCAGGTCATCGCCGACGCGCGCGCGAACGGGGCGGCGGTGCT
>DATMJH010000039.1:0-2258 GCA_035554015.1 Mycobacteriales bacterium | reverse complement strand
GTCCAACGGCGACCGCTTCCAGGGCACCCGTGAGGCCGCCGAGCACGCCGAGTCGCAGCTCGCCGCCGTCGACGAGGACGCCGACGCCGACGACGACGACGCCGTCGACGAGACGTAAGGGCTGCCCGTGTTGCGCCAGCGACTTCTGCAGGGCGCGACCGGGCGGCTGACCGTCACCTTCCTCGACGGTGAGACGCCGGTCGACGCCGGCGCCGTCACCGCCCACGTCACCCGCGACGACGGCACCGACGTGCTGCCAGAGGGCACCGAGGCGACCGCGGTCGACGAGCGCACCGGCGAGTACTTCGTCGAGCTGTCGGCGGCCGCGACGGCCGAGCTCGACCAGCTGACCGCCGTGTGGGTCAGTCCGACCCGTGGCCGGGTGACCACCCGCGCGGACGTCGCCGGCGGGTTCTACGTGTCGCTGGCCGAGATCCGGGCGACCAAGGACCTCGACGACACCGGCACGTACCCGACGTGGCGGCTCGAGCAGGCGCGGATGGTCGCCGAGGACACCTACGAGCAGCACGGGCCAGCGTTCGTGCCCCGCTACACCCGCGAGCGGGTCGACAACTTCGGACTGCCGATGCTCACACGTCGGCCGGTCCGCCGGCTCCGGTCGATCGTCCACGGCACCGAGCTCATCGACGTCGCCGGCGTGTCGTTCAGCGGCATCGGGGCGCTGCGGTACGGGTACGGCCGGCTGCCCGCCGGCGCGCTCGAGGTGGCCTACGAGTACGGCCACGACGGGTTCCCGCCGGAGCGGCTGCGTGACGCCATGCTCGCCCACATCCGCTTCCAGCTGGTCAAGCGGGAGGCGCGGATGTTCGACACCGCGACGACGATGACCGCGGACGGCGCGACGTTCACGCTCGCCCAGCCCGGCGAGCGCCGACCGACGGGCATCCCCATGGTCGACGCGGTGTACCTGTCGTACTCATCCGACCTGCCGGCGATCGCCTGATGAAGCCGCCGACCACCGCGCCGCGCGCCAAGAAGGCGCTGCACACCATGCTCGCCGCCGCGATGCCCGGCGTGCAGGTCGTGCGCGGGCACCCCGGCGACACCATCGAGGACGAGCTCGTCCAGGTCGGGCGCGTCCGCGCCGGCCGGCAGGAGTGGGCGGCGCTGGCCGCCGACAAGCGACCTCGAGACGAGCACTACTCGATCGAGGTCTACATCCAGGTGCTCGGCCCGGGCCGGCCACAAGACGAGGTCACCGAACGCGCCTATGAGCTGATGGCCCTCGTCGACCAGCAGCTGCGCAACGACCCGACGCTCGGCGGGACCGTGCGCAGCTGCCAGCTGTCGGACTTCGAGGACGACGAGACGCCGTACGAGGAGGGCCGCGCGGCCACCGTGACCGTGCAGGTCCGCTGCAACGCCAGAACCCGGAGGGAGCAGCCATGAAGCCACTCGTGTACGTCGGTGAGTTCGCCGCCGTGGAGGTGCCCGTCGACGGGCGCGCCCCGGTCCGCGCGCGCCTCGGCGAGGTCGCCGAGTACCCCGACGACCTGGCCGACCGGCTGGGGGAGCGCGGCGTCCTTCGCCGCCTTGGCGCGAGGGCCGACGAAGTCGCCGCGCAGCCCACATCGACGCCCTGCGCGCCGCCGACGACGACGGGGACGACCAGGACGTCGAGGGCGCCGTCGCCGACCAGGGCGCCGGCAGTGATTCCGACGGCATCAACGACGACAACCAGGCCGGCGGCGACGCCGGAGAGGAGGGCTGACCATGGAGGGCACCGGCATCGATGCGCAGATCGGCTTCGCCGCCGAGGCCGCGTACGGCCAGTTCGCGGCGCCGACGCGGTTCCTGCCGTTCCGCAGCGAGGCGCTGACCACCGAGCACGCCCGCAAGGTCGCCGAGGGCCTGCGCCCGGGCCGCTACGGGCTGCGCCGCGGCGAGCGGCGCCGCGGCACCATCAACCCGTCCGGCGACGTCGTGTTCGACTTCGCTGACGTCGGCTTCGGTCTGCTGCTGCAGCACATGATGGGCAGCGTCGACACCGACGAGGTCGAGGCCGGCGCGGTGTGGGACCACACCTTCACGCCCGGCAGCCTGCGTGAGCTGTCGCTGACCGCCCAGGTCGGCGTGCCCGACGTCGAGGGCACCTCGAACCCCAAGAGCGTCACCGGCTGCAAGGTGACCGGCTGGGAGCTGGGCGTGTCCGTCGACGAGTACGCCCAGCTGACGCTGTCGCTGGTCGGCCAGAACGAGAGCTGGTCCGAGGCACTGGCGGCGCCGGTGTACCCGGA
>DATMJH010000038.1:0-3525 GCA_035554015.1 Mycobacteriales bacterium | reverse complement strand
CAGCGCCACCCCGATGCCGAACGTCGCGACCGCGACGTCCAGGCCGTCGGCGATGACCGGGGCGGCGAGCGCGAGCAGGCCGGTGTCGTAGTTCGTGAAGAAGCCGACCAGGCACAGCGGGAGCAGCACCGACCACTCGCGCGGCTCGAACCGCGTGATGAGGCGGTGCCGACCGCCGTCCTCGTCGGTCACCTACACGCCCACGGCCGGGCCGCTGCGCGGTCGCGCGAAGCGGCCGACGCCCCGCACCGGCGCCTCGGTGGCCGCCGCCGCCCGGGCCGCACCTGCCAGCGCCAGCAGCGACCGCGGGGCCCGCTGCTCGCGGCGCAGCAGCCACCACCACACCAGCAGCACGTCGGCGAACAGCAGCCCGAACAGCACCTGCACGCGGTCGGTCCCGCCGACCAGCGCGGGCGCGGCGACGGGCGCGGGCGCCAGGTCGGCCGGCGTCTGCGGCAGCGGGACGTCGTCGGGCAGCGCGGGCGGCTCCAAGGCCGGCAGCCGCCCCGGCGGGAGAGCACCGCCGACGGCGTCGAGCGGCGCCGCGGCGAAGCCGCTGTCGAACGTCGCCTCCCCCGTGCCGCCGCCCGCGTCGTCGGGCACCGTCGCCGCGCCCTCGGGCACCGGAGCCGGCGCGACGGGCGAGGCGGAGGTCGCCAGCGCGTCCTCCCCCGGCGGGCCGAGCACGAGCCGGAACACCGCCCGGTCGGCGGGCACCAGCACGACGTCGAGCACGCCCGGCTCGC
Source organism: Mycobacteriales bacterium (assembly GCA_035554015.1). Lineage (GTDB taxonomy): Bacteria > Actinomycetota > Actinomycetes > Mycobacteriales > SCTD01 > DATLGD01. Next base: position 2,779 of record DATMJH010000038.1, on the reverse strand, counting down.
CGAGCCCGCTGACGTCGACGGTCAGCGTGGTGCCGTCGTCGCTGACCTTCCCGGGCACCGACCCCTCGTCGCAGGCGTCGGCCGGTGCGGTGTCGAGCGAGCCGCCGTCCTCACCGGTCCAGCCGATGCCGCTCCGGCACACGAGCACGGACGCGACGCCCGCCACCGACTCGACCGGCAGCGACAGCGTGGTGGCGAGCCCGCCCTCGGCCAGCGAGAACCGCAGCGCCGACATCCCCGACCGGCCGTCCGGGTCGCCGGCCACGTACAGCCCGCCCTCCGGCACACCGGTGGGCACCTCGACCGGCACCAGCGGCCCGACGTTCGTGCGCGTCCACCAGCCTGTCGCGTCCGGAGCTGCGCCCGCGGCCGGCGGCCCGAGCGCCACGAGCAGCGCGGCGGCCACGCCCGCCATCGCGAGGCCCGACCGCCTCACCGGCTGGCCCCCGCCCGCGGCCGGCGCCGTGCCGCCTTCTGCGGGGGCACGGCCGCGCTGCCGCTGCGGTTGAGTGCGGCGACGTCGCCGCCCAGGTAGGACGAGACGACCAGCGGGTCGGTGACGACCGCCTGTGGGTCACCGGTGACCGCCACGCGTCCCTGCACCATCGCGACCAGCCGGTCGGACACCGAGGTGATGAGCGGCATGTCGTGCTCGACGACGAGCAGCGCGCAGCCGGTCTCGTCCCGCAGTCTGAGCAGCAGCGGGCCGAGCGCCTCTGCCTCCTTCTGCGCGATGCCTGACGACGGCTCGTCCAGCACCAGCACCGTCGGGTCGTGCGCGAGTGCCATGGCGAGGTCGACGATCCGCCGGCTGCCGGTGGAGAGCTCACCGGCGCGCTTGTCGCGGAAGGCGCCGAGCCGCATGAGCTCCACCAGGTCGTCGACGGTGTAGTCGACGTCGTCCTCGACCTCGCGGGCGGCGGGCAGGCCGAGCGTCGAAGCGAGGTGGTCGCGCACCTCGAGGTGCCGCTCGAGCGACAGGGCCAGGTTCTCCGACACCGTGAGCGCCGGGAAGATGCGGGCGTCCTGGAACGACCGGCCGAGCCCGGCCAGCGCGCGCCGGTCGGGCGACCACGACGTCACGTCGCAGCCCTCGAGGACGACGTGTCCCGCCTCCGTCGGCGTGAACCCGCAGACCAGGTCGAAGACCGTGGTCTTGCCCGCGCCGTTGGGACCGATGAAGCCGAGCACCTCGCCGGGCCACACGTCGAAGGAGACGTCGTCCACGGCCGTGATGCCGCCGTACCGGCGGCGCAGGCCCGACACCGACAGCGCCGGGGCGTCGTCGCGGTCGACCTCGGTGCGCGGCTCGGCGCGGTCCTCGGTACGCGCAGCCCCGAGCCCGGCGGCGGCGCCCTGCAGGTACACCGCGCGAAGCACGTCCGTGCGCTCCAGCAGCTCTGCGGTGGGCCCGGAGAAGCGCACCTCTCCCTTCTCGAGGAACACCGCCCGCTGCGCCAGGGTGAGCGCCACGTTGACCGACTGCTCGACGATGACGACCGTCGTGCCGGCGGCGTGGATCTCCCGGACGAGGTCGAGCAGGTTCTCGACGACCGTCGGGGCGAGCCCGAGCGACAGCTCGTCGATGAGCAGCAGCCGCGGCGAGGCGATGAACGCCATGCTCAGCGCGAGCTGCTGCTGCTCGCCGCCGGACATGTCGCCGGCCTGCGACCCCCACCGCTCGCGCAGCCTGGGAAAGCGCCGCAGCACCTCCTCCATCGCCTCGGCGACACGTTCGGCCTCCTTGCCGTACAGCCACCCCGCGGCCTGGAAGTGCTCGGCCACGGTGAGCGTCGGGAAGCAGCCCTTGCCGCCCGGCATCTGCACGATGCCCATGCGCGCCGTCTGCACGGCGTCGGCGTGGGTGATGTCGCGGCCGTCGAAGAAGATGGAGCCGCCGACCGGGTCGACGAGCCCGCTGACGGCGCGCAGCACCGTGGACTTGCCGGCGCCGTTGGTCCCCAGCAGCGCCAGGCACTCGCCCTGCTGCACCTCGAGGTCGACTCCGAACAGCACCTGCACGCCGTCGTAGGCGACGTCGAGCTGCGAGCAGACGAGCAGTGCCTGCTCGCCCTTCTCCTCCATCGTCGTGCGCAGGCGCGCCGCGGTGGCGAGGTTCGCGGTGGCCTGCGCGATGTCGCGGTCGACGGTCGCTGCCGCCGAGCGGGCGACGACACCGCCGAGGACGAGCGCGCCCGACAGGACGACGATCGCGACGCGGTAACCGGCGCTCTCGCCGATGTCGGCGATCGAGGGTGAGAGCAAACCGCCTGCGCCCAGCCAGAGGATCGCCCACGCGAACGCCTGCGAGCGCACGCGCGCCGGTGACACCAGACCGACGAGCGGGAAGTAGTTCGGTTGGTAGGCGCCGATGCCGATGCCGGCCACGAGGTTGAACAGCAGCGCCAGCCACGCCCAGGGCGAGACCGCCATCAGGGCCAGGCCGCCGCCCAGCACGACGAACGCCCAGCCGTAGTTGACGGCCAGCCGCGACGGCCGGCCGGCCCGCAGCTCGCGGGAGGCGACGTGCTGGCCGACGGCCAGCCCGATCACGGTCCCGACGCCGGACAGGAACGTCGCCAGGCCACGCCCCTGCGGGCCGAAGCCGAAGGTCTGCTCGAAGAACAGGGAGACGAGCTGCGGCAGCGTGAGCGCGCCGACGCCGAGCACGAAGATGGCCACCCACATCCGGCGCAGCGACCGGACGGCGAACAGCTGCCGGCGGGCCTCGCCGAACGGCACCGGCTCGGCGGCCGCCGCCTCCTGGGCCAGGCCCGCG
>DATMJH010000037.1:0-2705 GCA_035554015.1 Mycobacteriales bacterium | reverse complement strand
CGTCGGCCTCGAGCACCTCGCCGTCGGCCGGCACGTGCGGCGTGATGCCGAGGTCGACGTCGGGGGGCGCCACCGCCGGGCCGCGATAGCCGTAGGCGGCCCAGAAGGGGTTGCTGCCCTGCTGGTCGACGAGCGAGTGGGCGTAGATGCAGCCGCCGCCGCGCAGGATCGTCACCGCGATCAGCGCCTCGGGCGACAGCGCCTGCGCTGTGGCGAGCATGCCCTCGCGGGTGGCCCGGCCCTGGTGCTGGAAGCCGAGCTGGGCCAGGCCGTCGAGCAGCTGCGCGATGCCGACCTGGTCCTGCTCCCGCGCCAGCGCGAGGCCCTGCTCGATCGCCTCGACGGCGCCCGTCTGGCTCGCCGTCGTCGTCCAGAACGCGGGGTGCTGGGCACCCGCCGGCGGCGGCAGGGACGGTACGGCGGTGTCGACGATCGCGCGAAGCACCTCGCGCTGGACAGGAGTCAGGTCGGGCACGGGACCTCCGGAGTGGCGGCAGGGTGGGCGTCACGCTCGCACCCGGCGCCCCGTCGAGCAAGACGGGGGCGTCTCCACGTCTGGACCCGGTGCCTCCGGCCTGACAGCCTCCAGAGATGTCGCTGTCGGTGTTCCTGCTCGGGCCGCCCTGCGTGCGCACCGGCGGGGCCGTGGCGCCGCCACCGCGCGACCGCAAGACCTGGGGTGTCCTGGCCTGCTTGCTGCTCAGTGACCCCCCGCCCTCGCGAGAGCGGCTGGCGGAGCTGCTGTTCCCGCAGGCGGAGGACCCGCTGGCCGCCGTGCGCTGGGCGCTCGCGAGCCTGCGCCGGCTGCTCTCGGGGCAGGCCGACGTCGGCGGCGACCCTGTCGTGCTTCAGCGATCACCCGGCACGTTCGTGGACCTCGACGTGCTCGAGCGCGGTCGGTGGAGCGAGGCGGTCGCCCTGCCGACCATCGACCGGCCGCTGCTCGAGGGAGTGCAGTTCCCGTCACTGGGCGCGTTCGACCTCTGGTTGGGCGGTCAGCGCCGTCGGCTGGCGGCGGCCGCAGCTGCTGTGCTGCGCGAGGCCGCGGTCGCCACCTGCGCCCGCGACCCGGAGCTGGCGGTCGACCACGCCGAGCGCCTGGTCGCCCTCGACCCGTTGGACGAGAACCACCACGTCGTCCTGGTGCGCACGCTGGTCGCGGCCGGTCGGAGAGCCGACGCCGAGCGGCGGGCCCGTGCCTGCGTGGCGCTGCTCGCCGCCGACCTCGGCACGACGCCGAGCGCGGCGTTGCACGAGGCCCTCGCCACGCGGTCGGCGCCGCCGGCACAGGCCGGCACGCCCGCGTCGGTCGCCGTCCTCATCGAGGCGGCCGAGGCGGCTGTCGGGGTCGGCTCGCGCGCCGACGGCCTGGACCTGTTCCGGCGGGCCGTCGCTGCCGCACGCGTGCTGGACGACGGGTCACTCGCAGCGCGCGCCCTCGTGGGTCTCGGCTCGGCGCTCGTGCACGCCGCACGCGGACACGACGAGGAAGGTGCCGCCGCGCTGCACGAGGGAGCCGACCTCGCGGAGCGCGTCGGCGAGGCGGCGCTGGCGGCCACGGCGTGGCGCGAGCTGGCCTGGGTCGAGTTCCTGCGGGCCCGCTACGAGCGGGCCCGCGGCTTCCTCGACAGGGCCTCCCGGGCCGCCGGCGATGACCCGGCTGAGCAGGCGTGGATCGCCCTGATCTCGGGAGCCGCGCAGTCCGACGTCGGCGACTACGCGGGGGCGGTGGCGGACCTGGAGCGGGCCATCGCCACCGCGGACGGCGCGGGCCTGGGCGCACCTGCCGCCTTCGCCCGGTCCTTCCTGGGACGGGTCCACCTGCTGCGCGGCGAGCTCGACGCCGCCGCCGACGTGCTGAGCAGCTCGCTCGAGCAGGCGCGCGCCGCCAGCTGGATGTCGCTTCTCCCGTGGCCGGAGGCGCTGCTCGGCGAGGTGGAGCTACGGCGCGGCGACCTGCCGACCGCCACCGCGATGTTCGAGCGCGCGCTCACGATGGGACGCGAGCTGAAGGACCCCTGCTGGGAGAGCATGGGCGCCCGGGGCCTGGGGCTCGTCGCGGCAGCGCAGGACGAGCCGGAGGCTGCGCTGCGGCTGCTCGAGGAGGCGCCCCGGCTCTGCCGCGCGCTGCCGGACACCTACCTCTGGATCGAGGCGTACGGGCTCGACGCCCTGTGCGAGCTCGGCGTCCGCCAGCAGCTGCCGTCGACACCGGTCTGGGTCGAGCAGCTCGAGCGCCTCGCCGCCAGGGGCGGGTTCCGCGAGCTGACCGCGAGGGCTCTGGTGCACCGCAGCCGGCTGGGCGACGTGGACGCGCTGCCGGCAGCCCGCGCGGCCGCCGACGGGGTCGACAGCCCCCGCCTGCGTGACGAGGTGTCCGCCCTCTCCCGCTGAGTCCAACGCTGGCTCCAACGGGGGGAGCCGATGCTGCGGACGTCCGGATGTCTGGTCCCGAAGGAGGGGTCGAAGTGCCGCTCGTCAATGTCAAGGTGATCGAGAACGTGTTCTCCGCGGAGCAGAAGAGGGAGATGATCCAGAAGCTCACCGACACCATGGTGTCGATCGAGGGTGAGCCGATGCGCGGCGTGACGTGGGTCGTGGTCGAGGAGGTGGCCAGCGGCGAGTGGGGGATCGGCGGCAACGCGCTGACGACCGCCGACGTCAAGGCCCTCCAGTCAGGTGCGCCGGTCGGCTGACCGGGCGGC
>DATMJH010000036.1:0-2726 GCA_035554015.1 Mycobacteriales bacterium | reverse complement strand
TCACCGCCTCGCGCACCCGGTTCTGCGCGGCCGCCTGCACGTAGTCGTCCGCCGAGAGCACCTGCAGGTGCGCCAGCCGGCCGAGCAGCGTCGCGAGCATCGCCACGACCACGACGCGCAGCACCAGCAGGCGCCGGGTCGAGCGGTCGGGCACGCGGTCCCCTGCAGGTGGGCGGGCGGTTCAGCGCCGCCGGTCGACCCGCCGCAGCACCGCCGCGACAGGGGGGACGACGACCGGCGTCAGGGCAGCACAGTAGGGGACCACCGACGCCAGCGAGCGCCACAACGCGCCGCCGGTGGTGCGCGGGTCGTCCAGCAGCACGCCCACCGCCGCGTAGCCGAGCACGGCGACCGTCGCAGCGACCGCGCCGGTGACCGCGGGCACGACCACCGACCCCCGAACGTCGTCCTCCAGCAGCCCGGCGAGGAAGCCGGCCAGCACGTACACCAGCGCCAGCCGGCCGAGCTCGTGGTCGCTGCCGAGGTCGGCCAGCAGGCCCGCGGCGAACCCCGTGACGACGCCGGTACGCGGGCCGCGCAGCAGCGCCACGACGACGACCACGACGAGCACCAGGTCGGGGGCGGCGCCGGGCAGCGGCAGCCGCTCGACCACCGTCTCCTGCAGCACGACCGCGACGACCGCCAGCAGGCCGACCGCCCACCCGACCGCGGTCACGGCGTCGGCAGTGGCTGCCGGGGCCCGGAGCGCGCCTCGTCCAGCACGATCCCGACCAGCGCGAGGCTGCCGAGGTCGGCGAGCACGTCGACGACGGCGGTCCTGGTCAGCCCGCCGGCGGTCGGGCGCACGCTGCGCACCCGCCCGATCGCCAGGCCGGGGGCGAAGGTGTCCGACCCGCTGGTCACCACCACCTCCCCCTCCGCCACCGGGCCGGGCTCGACCTGCGTCCACTCGGCCCGGCCGGGGCCCGCTCCGCGCGCGAGTCCGAGCGCTCCGGTGCCGGCCAGCCGCGCGCCGGCGCCGAACTCGGGGTCGTCGACCAGGAGCACCGTGCTCGTCCACGGGCCGACCCGCACCGTCCGCCCGACCAGCCCGTCGGCCGAGACGACGCTCTGCCCTGGCCGCACGCCGTCGCGCTCCCCCGCGTCCAGCGTCACCGTGCGCTCGAAGCCCAGCGCACCGCCGGCCGCCGTCACGCGGGCCGGCAGCAGCCGCAGCTCGTCGGCCTGCCCCAGCAGCGATCGCAGCTGCTCGGCGGCGCGGGCGTCGCCCTCGCCCTCGGCGAGCTGGCGCCGCAGCCGTGCGTTCTCCTCGCGCAGCCGCTCGAACTCGTCCCGGTCGGCGAGGTCGCCCACGGCCGAGACGGCCTCGCCGACCGCGCTCGCAGCACCGCCGACCGCGGAGTCGACCGGCCCGAGCACGGCGTCGACGCCGCGGCGCAGCGGGTCGAACGGCGAGCCCTCGCGGGCGTCGAGCGCCGTCAGCGTGATCGACGCGAGCAGCAGCGCGACCAGCAGCAGGCGGGGCCGGTCGTGCACCTCAGCGGCGCGGCTCGGACGACAGCACCGACTGCAGCGCGTGGAAGTCCTCGACGCAGCGCCCGGTGCCGCGAGCGACCGCCTGCAGCGGGTCGTCGGCGACGGTGATCGGCATCCCGGTCTCGTGCCGCAGCCGCTCGTCCAGCCCCTGCAGCAGCGCGCCGCCGCCGGCCAGCGTGATGCCGCGGTCCATGACGTCGCCGGCCAGCTCGGGCGGGCAGGTGTCGAGGGTCGTGCGGACGGCGTCGACGATGGTGCTCACCGGCTCCTCGATGGCCCGGCGGATCTCGTCGGCCGTGACGGTGATGGTCTTCGGCAGGCCGGTGACCAGGTCGCGGCCACGGATCTCGGCCTGCGGCTCGTCGGGCCGCGGGAAGGCCGAGCCGATCGCCATCTTGATCTCCTCGGCGGTGCGCTCCCCGAGCATCAGCGAGTACTCCTTCTTGACGAAGGAGATGATCGCCTCGTCGAGCTCGTCGCCGCCGGTGCGCACCGACTGGCTGGTGACGATGCCGCCGAGCGAGAGCACCGCGACCTCGGTCGTGCCGCCGCCGATGTCGACCACCATCGAGCCGACCGGCTCGGCGACCGGCAGGCCCGCGCCGATGGCGGCGGCCATGGGCTCCTCGACCAGGTGCACGATCCGCGCCCCGGCCGAGTAGCCGGCGTCCTTCACCGCTCGCCGCTCCACGCCGGTGATGCCCGACGGCACGCAGACCACGAGCCGTGGCTTGGCGAAGTGCCTGCGGCGGTGCACCTTCTGGATGAAGTACCGCAGCATCCGCTCGGTGGTCTCGAAGTCGGCGATGACGCCGTCCTTGAGCGGCCGTACGACCTCCATGCCCGGGTGCGTGCGCCCCACCATCTCCTTGGCCTCGGTGCCGACGGCGACCAGCGCCCCGCTGTCGCGGTTGATCGCGACGACCGAGGGCTCGTCGAGCACGACGCCCCGGCCGCGCACGTAGACCAGCGTGTTGGCCGTGCCGAGGTCGACCGCCATGTCGCGGCCGAGCAACGACGCACCGGCGGCCCTGCTCACCGCACCACCCCCTCCTCCCCCTGCGTCCGCGTCCTGGCACACCTGGCCCGTGGCCACGCGCGGACGCTACGGGCTCAGCCCAGGGCGGGGAAGAACAGCGCGACCTCGCGCGCCGCCGACTCCGGCGAGTCGCTGCCGTGCACGAGGTTCTGGCCGATCTCGAGGGCGTAGTCACCACGGATGGAGCCGG
>DATMJH010000035.1:0-3008 GCA_035554015.1 Mycobacteriales bacterium | reverse complement strand
CTGCGGGCCAGCCGGCTGCAGATCCTCACCCTGGCCTGAGCCGGCCGGACGGGCGGCCACCGGCAGGCGGGTCGGTGTAGCGACCCACCCGCCGGCGACCAGTGGAGGCCCGGTCAGGACGCGGTCTTCTTGGCCGCGCTCTTCTTGGCCGGCGCCTTCTTGGCCGTGGCCTTCTTGGCCGGCGCCTTCTCCGCGGTGCTCTTGCTGGTGGTGCTCTTGGACGGCGTGCTCTTCTTCGCCGGCGCCTTCTTCGCGGTGCTCTTCTTCGCCGGCGCCTTCTTCGCGACGGACTTCGCGGTGGACTTCGCGGCGGTCGCCTTCTTCGCGGTCGTCTTCGCAGCCGTCGTCCGCTTCGCCGTCGACGCACCCGCCGTCTTCTTGGCGGTGGTCTTCTTGGCGGTGGTCTTCGTGGCGGTCGTCCTCTTCGCCGCCGCCGTCCTCGTCGGCGTCGGGGCGCTCTTCTTGGCGGCGCTCCTGCTGCCGGTCGACTTGCTCGCCGCCCGGCCTGCCGCCTTCACCGGGGCGGTCGCCGCGCTGGCGGCCGCCCGTGCCACGCGGCCGGGCGCCGAGGACGCGCCGGCCGCAGCCTTGCCGGCCGCCGCCTTGGCGGAGCCGGTCACCTTCTTCGCTCCGTTGACCACGTCCTTGAACTCCTTGCCTGGTCGGAACTTCGGCACTGAGCGAGCCGGCACCTTGACCGACTGCCCGCTGGAGGGGTTGCGGCCGGTGCGCGCGGCGCGCTCGACCTTCTCGAAGACGCCGAAGCCCGAGATGGCCACCCGCCGGCCCTCGGCGACCGCCTGCTGGATGGACTCGACGATGGCCTCGACCGCCGTCGATGCCGTCTTGCGGTCTCCGACTCTGTCGGTGATGGCCTCGATGAGCTCGGCCTTGTTCACGACGGGGATCCCTTCACTGGGCTGCCCGAGGCGATCTGCCTCGGCGCGAAGGTAGGGCTCGGTGAAAGGGACCACAACGACCTGCGCACGACTTTTTTCTCTGTGTCGCAGGCGATTCCGAGGCGCGGAAGCGCGTCACGCGCAGGCGCCTCCCGGAAAAGCGTTGGAAACAATAGGCTTTGCGCCGGCGACCGTCGCGAGTGGCTGGTACCTCGCGCTTCCTGCCGGTCAGCCGACGCGGGGCAGCACCGAGGGCAGGTGGGCGGGTCGGCGGGCCTCGTAGTCGGCGATGGCGTCGTCGTGCCGCAGTGTCAGCCCGATGTCGTCGAGGCCCTCCATGAGTCGCCACCGCGTGAAGTCGTCGAGCTCGAACGGCGCCCTCAGGACGCCGGAACCGCTGCCCGCGCGCAGCTCCCGCGCGCCCAGGTCGACGGTCACCGGCGTCGTCGGGTCGGCCTCGACGAGGTCCTGCAGCCGGGCGACGACGTCGGCCGGCAGCTGCACCGGCAGCAGCCCGCCCTTGAGGCTGTTGCTGCGGAAGATGTCGGCGAACCGGGGGCTCACCACGGCCCGGAACCCGTAGTCCTGCAGGGCCCAGACCGCGTGCTCCCGCGAGCTGCCGGTGCCGAAGTTCTCGCCGGCGACGAGCACGGAGGCGCCGGCGTGCTCGGGCCGGTTGAGCACGAAGTCGGGGTCCTCCCGCCACTCGCTGAACAGCCCCGCGCCGAAGCCCGTTCGCTCGACCCGCTTGAGCCAGTCGCTCGGGATGATCTGGTCGGTGTCGACGTCGCTGCGGCGCAGCGCGACGGCGGTGCCCGTGTGCGTGGTGAACGGCTCCATCTCAGGCCTTCCCGGTCGTGTCGGCGGGGGGGAGGTCGGCGGGTGCGGCGAGCCGGCCGACGACGGCCGTGGCGGCCGCGACCTCGGGGCTGACCAGGTGCGTGCGGCCGCCACGCCCCTGTCGGCCCTCGAAGTTGCGGTTCGACGTCGAGGCGCTCCGCTCGCCGGGCGAGAGCGTGTCGGGGTTCATGCCGAGGCACATCGAGCACCCGGCGTTGCGCCAGTCGAAGCCGGCGTCGGTGAAGACCCGGTCGAGACCCTCCTGCTCGGCCTGCGCCTTCACGAGCATCGAGCCCGGCACCACCATCGCCCGGACACCGTCCGCGACCTTGCGGCCGCGGACGACCGCGGCCGCCGCCCGGAGGTCCTCCATGCGACCGTTCGTGCACGACCCGAGGAACACCGTGTCGACCCCGACCTCGCGCATCGGCGTGCCGGGCTGCAGTCCCATGTACTCGAGGGCGCGCACCGCCGCGTCACGCTCGCCGCCTGCCGGCATCGCCGCGGGGTCGGGGACGACGGCGTCGAGCGGCACGCCCTGCGCCGGGTTCGTGCCCCAGGTGACGAACGGCGTGACCTCGCTCGCGTCGAGCACGACCGACCGATCGAACTGCGCATCCTCGTCTGTGCGCAGGGTGCGCCAGTGCTCGACGGCGGCGTCCCACTGCTCCCCCTGCGGGGCGTGCGGCCGGCCCTTCAGGTAGGCGAACGTCGTCTCGTCCGGCGCGATCATGCCGGCGCGCGCGCCCCACTCGATGGACATGTTGCAGACCGTCATGCGCGCTTCCATGCTCAGCGCCTCGACGGCCGGCCCGCGGTACTCGACGACGTGGCCCTGGCCGCCGCCGGTGCCGACGCGGGCGATGAGCGCCAGGACGAGGTCCTTGGCGGTGACGCCGGGCTGCAGCGCCCCCTCGACGGTGACCGCCATCGTGCGGGGCCGGGTCAGCGGCAGCGTCTGCGTCGCGAGGACGTGCTCGACCTCGCTGGTGCCGATGCCGAACGCGAGCGCGCCGAATGCGCCGTGGGTGCTGGTGTGGCTGTCACCGCAGACGATCGTCATGCCCGGCTGCGTGATCCCCAGCTGCGGGCCGATGACGTGCACGATCCCCTGACCGGCGTCGCCCATCGAGTGCAGCCGGATGCCGAACTCGGCGCAGTTGCGGCGCAGCGTGTCGACCTGGATCCGGCTCACCGGGTCCTGGATCGGGCCGACCAGAAGGTCGGTCGGGACGTTGTGGTCCTCGGTGGCGAGGGTGAGGTCGGGGC
>DATMJH010000034.1:0-3648 GCA_035554015.1 Mycobacteriales bacterium | reverse complement strand
CGCGCAGGGCGACACCGAGCGCGGTGCGAGACGACCTCGACGACGACGGCGTCGCGGCCCAGCACGTCGCGCCAGGCGTCGAGGTGCGCACGGGCGACGTCGAGCCGGCGCGCGGCGACCGCGCGACCCAGCTCCGACGCCGGGCCGAGCAGCACCGCGAGCGCGCCCGCCTGCGCCGCGGCGCCGGCGTGCTCGGCGACGAGCTCGAGCGAGCTGACCGGGACGCCGCGCTCGCCGGCCAGGTGCGTGGCCGACACCAGCCGGCACAGCGCCGACCAGCCGCGGCCGTCGCGGGCGAGCAGGACGGCGCGCGGCAGCGGCAGCCCACCCGGCTCCCCGCGGGCCGCCCGGTCGGGGTGGCCGTCGAGGAACGCGCCGCCGCGGGCCGGGCTCCTGCGCCGCCCCGCCCCTCCGACGGGAGCCCTCCCGACGGTTCCGGACCGGCCCGAACCCGTCGGGAGGGCTCCACCGGCGAGGGGGGTGACGGCGAGGTCGACGCCGAAGACCGGCCGCACGCCCGCCGCCGTGCACGCCTGGGCGAACTTGACCGCCCCGTACATGCCGTCGCGGTCGGTGAGCGCGAGCGTGTCCATGCCGTGCTCGGCGGCCCGCTCGACGAGCACGCGCGGGTGCGAGGCGCCGTGCCGCAGCGAGTAGCCGGACGCGACGTGCAGGTGGACGAAGGGGTCGGGCATCGGGGGCGGCTCGGTTCCGGGGTGAGGGAGAGAGGAAGGCGACGGCGGTGCGTCCGGCGAGCGCCCGCGAAGACGTGTGCTGCCAGACGGACGCGACGGCGAGGGAGGGGAAGGCAGTCAGCCGGTGAGCAGGCGCTGCGACGACAGGCCCAGCGAGCTCTCGACGAGCAGCAGGAACTGCTCGGCGTCGCGCAGCAGGTCGTCGGCCTCGCGAGCGGTGACCGCACCCGCGACGCCCGCCTCGGCGGCCGAGCGCTTGCGCGCGCCGGCCGCGAAGAACGCCGCCCACTCGGCGAGCTCGGGCGCGACGGCGGACAGCAGCACCCAGGCGCTGGTCGGCCGGCTTCGTCGGCGGCCGGCCGGGCGGGCCCGGCAGGCGAGCACCGCCGCGGCGGCCCGCAGCGCCGCGAGGTGCGCCGCGGCGTAGCGCTCGCTCGCGGTGCCGGCCTCGGCGGCCTCGAGCAGGCCGTGCCGGGCCAGGCGGAGGAGCGTCTCGGCGGGCAGGCCGGTCGCAGGAGCAGGCATGAGCGGCCTCCTCAGTCCAGGACCCGGGTGAGGGTCCACGTGCCGGTGGTCTCGTCGAGGCAGAGGTCGTAGACGCCGGTGCCGTGCTCGCGCACGTGCCCCGCGCCGCGGCCGGCCTCGACCCGCCACCACGACCGCTCGCCGTCCAGATCGCCGTCGACGACAGGGCCGCCGGCACGCGGGGGCGACGCCGTATCGGCCGCGACGAGCCGGTCGCCCGTCGTCAGCGCCCGGACCGCAGGGGTGGCCCACCACCGGCCGGACTCCGTCCAGCGCGCGAGCACCTCGCGCACGAGGTAGAGCCGGCCGCGCCACAGGAACTGCTCGGGCTCGGGGCCGGCTCCGGTGTCGGTGCGCCGGACCTCCACGGGGTCGGCGTGCAGGCGCGTCATCAGGGGTTCCTCGCAGTCGTCTCCGGCAGGGCAGCAGCGCGGGTGCCGGGGGAAGACGGCGCGGACGGCTCCCGGGCCGGCCGCGCCGCACCGGTGCTTCCCCACACCCGTGCTGCGCGGCCGGACCCGGGAGGCCCCGCCCGGCGGCGGTGCGAGAGGGTCGAGGTCCGCACGCACCGCCGGGCGGGGAGCCGCCCTCCGGCGGGGCCCGCCAGCCCCACCGGTGCTCGAACAGATGTTCGAACACGGTCAGTAGACCTCGCCATCCGCGCGCCGTCAAGCCCCCGCGCGCACCCCTTCCGACGGGAGCCCTCCCGACGGGTTCCCCCGCGCCCGAACCCGTCGGGAGGGCTCCGGCGGGTGACGAGCGCCACGCCGATCCGCCGGAGAAATGTCCGGTTCCGAGGGAGGAGGTCGCCGTCGGGGCGCGAAGTCAGCCAGATCGGCCGGGCGACCGGCCGCCCGGCGCGCGACCCCCGCGCGTGCCGACGCCGAGCGATCAGGGAGCCACCTGTGAAGCGCCTTCTCGCCGCCGCGGTCCTCGTCGCGGTCGGGACGTCCGTGTCCGCCTACGCGGCCGACCCCGTCCAGCTGTTCAGCCTGTCGGAGCTGCGCGCCGACGCGCACAAGCAGCAGCGCACCGTCATGGACACCGGGAGCATCCCGGTCGACCGGATCTCCGACCGGCCCTGCGTCGACGGGTTCGCGCTGGGCACCGAGTTCGAGTGCTCAGGCGTGGACCTGCTCAGCTTCGTGCCGCAGGAGAAGTTCGGCGGCTCCGCGCCCTCCGGGGTCGGCGTGCTCGGCGGCGGCGTCAGCGACCTCTGGGGCTGGGTCGACCCGGAGAACGGTGACGAGTACGTCATCCTCGGCAAGACCAACGGCGTCGCGCTGTTCCGCATCACCGACCCCAGCAACCCCGAGTTCCTCGGCCAGATCCCGAACAACTCCCCCGGCCAGCTGGTCTGGCACGACATCAAGGTCTACAAGGACCACGCCTTCATCGTCAGCGAGTCGGTCGCGCACGGCATGAACGTCTTCGACCTCACCCGCCTGCGCGGTGTGACTGCCGAGGCGCCGCAGACCTTCACCCCCGACACGAACTACCCGACGGCCTTCTCGGCGCACAACATCGCCATCAACGAGGAGACCGGCTTCGCCTACATCGTCGGCGGCAACAACGGCCTGGCTGCTCCGGACCAGTGCCTGTCGGGCCTGCACATGGTCGACATCTCGGACCCGAAGAACCCGGTGTTCGCCGGCTGCCACGCCATGGGCGAGGGCGGCGGCCTGCTCGGCGTCGGGGCGTTCGTCGGCGCCAGCCCGGTCAGCTACATCCACGACACGCAGTGCACGACCTACCGCGGTCCCGACACCACGTACCAGGGCAAGGAGCTGTGCTTCAACAGCTCCGAGGACCACATGTCCATCGTCGACGTGACGAACAAGCTGCTGCCCAAGCAGGTCGCCAAGGTCGAGTACCCCGAGGTCGGCTACGCCCACCAGGGCTGGCTGACCGACGACCACCGGTTCTTCATGATGGGCGACGAGCTGGACGAGCCCGACACCGCGGACCGCACCCGCACCCTGGTGTTCGACGTCAGCAGCGTCGAAGGCGCGAAGTTCGTCGGGAAGCAGGACGGTGAGACGCCCTCGATCGACCACAACATGTACGTGAAGAACGGGCTGGTGTACCAGTCGAACTACTCCGAGGGCCTCGTCGTCCGCGACACCTCCGAGCTCGGGGTGGACCCGGACAACCCGGCCAGCCTGCCGCTCCGGGCGTTCTTCGACGGCTACCCGGCGCACGACGACCCGAAGTTCGTCGGCACGTGGTCGAACTACCCGTACTTCCCGAGCGGCACCATCGCGATGTCGGGCATCGACGAGGGCCTGTTCCTCGTCAGGGTGCACGACTCCGTCCTGACCGAGTTCTCGACCGCTCCGGTGCAGGAGGCCCCGCCAGCCGGCGGCGGCAAGGCGCTCGGAAAGGCGCTCGGCAAGGACAAGAATCAGGACAAGGGCAAGGGGAAGCG
>DATMJH010000033.1:0-3476 GCA_035554015.1 Mycobacteriales bacterium | reverse complement strand
GGGTTCTCGGGGTCGCGCACGTCCATCATGACGACGGGGTTGCTCGCGGCCACGACGATGCCGGGCTGCACCTCGGTGAGGTCGTGCGAGCCGCGCACGACGCCGCCGATGCGGTTGAACCAGGTGCCGTTGACCTTGCGCGGCGCCGCCGGGTTGCGCAGGTCGACGATGGTGCCCTCGGACCCGTAGACGTAGCTGCAGTCGTTGACGCACGTGTTCGTGTGGTCCGCCATGCCGGTGGCGGCGGTGACCAGCCGCGGCGTCGTGCGGTTGGTGATGTCGACGACGTAGAGGATCCCGTCGTACGCCTGGCCGGTGACGAGCACCTTGCCGTTGGTGTCGATGTTCTCCCGCTCCTGGTTGGGCGTCGCGGGCACGGCGACGAAGCCCTTCAGCAGCGGGAGCTCGGGGTTGCTCGTGTCGTAGATCGACACGCCCTTGGCGGTGCGCAGGAAGAAGTCGCCCTCGAAGACCCGGGCGCCGATGCTGTCGGTGTCGAGCGGCAGCGTCATGACGTGCTCGACGTTGCTCGTGGCGATGTAGCCGGGGCCGGGGCTGCCCTTCGGCGCGGCCAGGCCGGGCACGGCGGCGGCGGCGAGACAGGCAGTGGCGACGAGCGCAGCGACGCGCAGGTTCCTCATGCCGCCAGGCGTTCGACGCCGCCGGCCGATCTCCTGCCCGGTTCGCCCAGGTGTGCCCCGCCGTACCGCGTCGTTCCCCGGGTGCCGTGGCGTGACCGCCGTCCGCTCAGCCGAGCAGCAGCCAGAGCCCGGTGACGGTGAAGGCGACCATCACCGCGAGCAGCGGGTACTGCGAGGTGCGCGTCCGGCCTGCCCGGCACAGCCGGACGGCACGGTCGTGCGCCAGCACCACGCCCAGCACGTGGCCCAGCACGATCGCCGAGACCTGCACGCCGGCGATGGTGTCGGGGGAGACCACCGACAGGTCGAGCCGGTTGTCGGCCGTGCCGAACAGGTCCCGCCCGTTCTGCCACGGGTCGCTGGCGAGGATCCAGGTCAGCTGGCCGTCGAGCACGAGCAGCGAGAAGTAGTGCGCGACGTGGTAGCCGAGCGCGATCGGCACGATCGTGTGCGCGAACTGCGTGGGGCCGTCGGTGCCGCCCCAGCCCAGCCGGCCGGCGAGCGCCGTGGCGCCGGCGTACAGGCTGGTGACCGCCAGCACGGTGAGCAGCAGGCCGAGCGTCGGCGCCAGCGTGGCGACGTCGCCCTCGACGCCCGGGCCGCTCTGCCACCACTGCGTGCGGGTGACGCCGTCGAAGGCCGTGATGCCCAGCAGGCCGACGACGACCGCCGCCAGTCCGCGCTCGGCGCTCAGGCCGTCGACGCCGTCGAGCGGGTTGCGGACGACCAGGACGCCGTCGCCGCGGCGCCCGAACGGCGACAGCCGGGCCCACAGCGACGAGACGACCTCGAACGCGTCGCCCCGCGCGAACCAGTCGGGGCCGAACCACAGCGCGGCGACCAGCTGCACCACGCCGTAGAGCACGAGGAAGGTGCCCACGGTGGCCGGCCGGGCGCGGTCGGGGTAGCAGAGCTCGAGCCACCCGAACACCAGCAGCGCCGCCGCGGCCGGCCAGTAGCCCAGCGCCGGCAGCCGGTCGGCAGCCGGCGCCGGCCCGGTGAGCGCCTGCAGGCCGGCGTGCAGCGTGCGCAGCGGGTTGAGCTTCGCCCACACCGGCCCGAGCAGCAGGCTCGCCGGGACGAGCCCGACCCAGAAGGTGATGTAGAACGCGTAGGGCGCCAGGTTGCTCGTCGTCTCGGGTGGCCCGGTGAGCGCGACCGCGACGACGGCGAGCGTGACCGCCAGGACGAGCAGCCGCAGCACCCAGACGACGACGGGGTTGTCGACGACGGCGGCGAGCCACCGGGGCAGCGGCCGGCCGGCCTCCTCGCCGCGCAGCCGGCTGCGGGTCCAGAGCAGCCCCAGCGCGCCGAAGGAGACGATGACCGCCGCGGCGCCGCCGAACAGCGCCAGCTCGAGCGGGATCGGCAGGTCGGCGCGGGTGCCGACGCCGTGCGCGAGGACGGGCGAGGTGCTCACTGCACCTGCAGCCGGGTCAGCACCAGCCGGCTGTCGTGCAGCTCCACCTCGAAGATGCCGGCCTGGTCGGCGACGAGCTCCACGTTGACCGGCTGCCCGGCCGGCACGGCGGTGGTGATGTCGTAGCCGTGCACGTGGACCTCGTCGGTGACGTCGGACGTGATGGTCAGCCGCACCCGCGCGCCCAGCTCGACCGGCGTCCGCGGCTCCACCCCGGTGACCTCGCCGCCCGACACGGTGATGGAGACGGTCTGCGCGTCGTCCGCCGTGGGTGTCGGCGGCTCGGACGCCGACGGCGACGGGTCGGCCGCCGACGTGGTGGCCGTGACCTCGGGAGCGGCGCTGTCGGCGTCGTCGGTGCCGCAGCCGGTGAGCACCAGCGGGACGAGAAGGGCCGGGACCAGAGCGGCTCGGCGGCCGAGGGCGCGCGCGCCGGCGCGGCGGTCAGCGGGTCGAGGCATGCGCCCGAGTCTCCCACGCAGGCGACGGCCCGCGCTGCGCCCGTCCCGCGCTGCACGGATCGGGCGATCTCGCCCGGACGGCCCCTCCCGCGCGGCCGGTCCGGGCCCTAGCCTCGTTACGTGAGCGCGCAGAGCCAGGCCGTCGACGGCAAGGAGGTGTCCCGGAGCACCGTCGTCCACGCCCCGCCGCAGCAGGTGTGGGCGCTGGTCAGCGACCTGCCCGGGATGGGCCGGTTCAGCCCGGAGAACCGCGGCGGCAGCTGGGCCCGCGGCGCGACCGGCCCGGCGGTCGGGGCGGTCTTCCGCGGCCGCAACGCCTCAGGGCGGCGCCGCTGGGCCACCCGTGCCGAGGTGGTGGTGTGCGAGGTCGGGCGGTCGTTCGCGTTCGACGTGAGTGCGCGGGGGCTCGCGGTGGCGCGCTGGCGGTACGACGTCGAGCCGGTCGAGCAGGGGTGCCGGCTCACCGAGACCTGGACCGACCGGAGGGGGGCGCTCATGCGGCTGATCGGACGCACCGTGACCGGTGTCGGTGACCGGCGGTCGTTCGCCGCCGAGTCGATCGAGCACACGCTCGAGCGGGTCAGGGCCGCGGCCGAGAGCGACGCCGGCCGGGTCTGAGACATCACCCGGATGCCAGGCAGGGCTGACCTGCCGGCGCGGCGAACCACCTGGGTGGAGCAACTGCGGTTGCGGACGGAGGGGTAAGGGGGGGACATGGCTCGGCCGGGCGGGGAGTCGGTGCGCGTCGTGCGCGCCACGTCCCGCCGTGCCACGACGACCGTGACCGCCGGTCTCGTCGTCGTCGCGTCGGTCGGCACCTCGCTGCTCGTGCTCGCCTCGACGACGGGCGTGGGTCCGTCCCCCGGCCCGCGGCCCGACCGCTCGGCACCGGGGGCGGCGCCGCCCGGCGACGTCGTCGTGCTGCCGCCCCGACCCGGTGCCCAGGACCAGGAC
>DATMJH010000032.1:0-5668 GCA_035554015.1 Mycobacteriales bacterium | reverse complement strand
GGTCGGCTGCCTGCACGCACGAGAACACCAGCTGGGCGGCGAGCCGGCGGTTGTCCCACGTGGCCGGGTCGCCGGGGTCGAACGCCGGCCGTACCGGTGCCGGGGGCTGCACCGGCAGGCGGACGGCGGCGGGAGCCGGAGCGGGCGGCGCCGTCGTCGGTGGCGCGGCCGGCGCGACCGGGGCGGCTGCCGCCGGGGCCGGCCGGCCGGGGAGCGCGGCGGCGGACGACAGCCCCGCCACCAGCACCGCAGCCGCGAGCGCGGCGACGGCTGCCGCGGCGCGGCGGGAGGAGCGGGACATCGACCCCATGGTGCCTGCTCGTGCCCCCGGCGGGGCCGGTTCCGCTCGGGACGTCAGGCCACTGGAGCAGGTGCAGGCTCCGCGGTGCTGACGCAACGCCGGGCAGCCGCCGACGGCGGTGGCGGTCAGGTGGCGGTCAGGCGGCGGCGGCGACGTCCTGCCGGGGCGTCGTCACCGGTACGGGCGCGGGAGAGCTCCGCAGCTCGTCGACGCGCACCAGCGCGATGCCGGCGAGCACCAGCGCGCCGCCGGCCAGCTGCACGACGCTGAGCGACTGCCCGATGAGCAGCCACGCGAAGACCACCGCGAACAGCACCTCGGTGAGGCCGACGAAGGACGCCAGCCGCGCGCCCAGCAACCGGGCCCCGACGATGCCGGCGACGTACGCGACGACGGCCGCCACCACCGACAGCCCCAGCACGGGCACGAGCCAGCTCACCTCGCGGTCGAGCAGCGTGACGTCGGCGCGCGAGGCGGCGAGCGGCAGCACACCCAGCGCGCCGGCGGTCAGCAGCGCCGCGCCGCCGACGGCCAGGCCGCCCCACGCCACGACCAGGGGCGGCAGCGCGTCGTCGGTCTGCGCCGACATGACGAAGTACACGGCCAGGCCAACCGCGGCACCCAGGCCCCACAGCACCCCGACGACGTGCAGGTCGACGTTGCCGACCAGGTCGAGCACCAGGGCGAGCCCGGCGACCGCGGCGCCGGCTCCGGCGACCGTGAGCCGGCCGGGACGGTGCCCGTGCCGCAGCCACATCCAGCCGACGACGAGCAGGGCGCCGGAGTACTCCAGCAGCAGCGCGACCGCCACCGACAGGTGCTGCACGGCGTTGAAGTAGCAGAGCTGGGCGCCCGCGACCGCGGCGACGCCGTAGACCGCCAGCCCGCGGGAGCCGGCGGCCAGCCGGCGGACCCGGCCGCGCAGCAGCAGCAGGGCGGGCACGGTGAGCACCAGCGCGGCGACGACGACGCGCACCGTGACCGCCGCGCCCGGCGTCCACCCGGCCTCGAGCAGACTGGCCGCGAAGGTGCCCGACGTGCCGAACGTCGCGGCCGACAGCAGGGCGAGGCCGAGGCCGGCGGTGCCTGCCGTGCGCTGATCCACGGGGGTCGCTCCTCGATGCTTGGCGTCAGGGGTGAACGGGCGTACAGTGCTTACCACTGGCGGCAGGCTAGGGCAGCGGGTGAAAGGAGTCAAATGCTCTTCGCCCATGACACCGAGGTCGCGCTCGCGGCGGCTGCGGCGCTGGTGAACACCGACTCCTCCGACGGCGACACGCTCACCAGCGTCGACGAGCTGGACGCGTTCGTGCAGGAGTGGGGCTGGACCGGGCGCCGGCGCCGTGACCGGGCCGAGCTGGACGCGGTGCGCGCCCTGCGGCCGCGGCTGCGCCGGCTGTGGGAGCTGGCCGTCGACGAGGTCGAGGACGCCGTCGCGGACGACGTCAACGCCATGCTGCGGGAGGCCCACGCGCTGCCGCAGCTGGTGACGCACGACGAGTGGGGCTATCACCTGCACGCCACCCCGGCGGACGCGCCGCTCGCCGACCGGATGGCCGTGGAGGCCGCGATGGCGCTCGTCGACGTCGTCCGGCAGGGCGAGCTCGACCGGCTGCGCCGCTGCGACGCCGACGACTGCGACGACGTCCTGGTCGACCTGTCCAAGAACCGCTCGCGCCGGTTCTGCAGCAGCACCTGCTCCAACCGCGTCAACGTCGCGGCGTTCCGGGCCCGCCGCCGGGGCTGAGACACAGAAATCCGCTCGACCACCGATGAGTCGCGGGTGCACGGTCTGTCAGACCTCTCGACGACGCTTCGCCGATCGACCCCGAGGAGCAACCATGCCCGCCGGCCCCCTCGTCGCCCCCGCGGCACCGTCCCAGCGCGCACCGGCTGAGGCGCTGGCCATCGAGGCCGCCGGCCTCGTCAAGTCCTACGGCGACACCCGGGCCGTCGACCTCGCCGTGCCCCAGGGCTGCGTCTACGGCGTGCTCGGCCCCAACGGCGCGGGCAAGACCACGACCATCCGCATGCTCGCGACGCTCATCGCGCCGGACGCCGGCAGCGCCCGGGTGCTCGGGCACGACGTCGTCGGCGAGGCCGATGCCGTGCGCGGCGTCGTCAGCCTGACCGGTCAGCTCGCCTCGGTCGACGAGGACCTGACCGGGCGGGAGAACCTGGTGCTGCTGGGCCGCCTGCTGGGGCTGCGGCGCACGGCCGCCAAGGCCCGCGCCGACGAGCTGCTCGCGGCGTTCGGCATCGCCGAGGCGGCCGGCCGGCTGGTCAAGCACTACAGCGGCGGCATGCGGCGCCGGCTCGACATCGCCGCGAGCCTGGTCGTCACCCCGCAGCTGATGTTCCTCGACGAGCCGACCACCGGGCTCGACCCTCGCTCGCGCAACCAGGTGTGGGAGATCGTGCGGGCGCTGGTCGCCGAGGGCACCACCGTGCTGCTCTGCACCCAGTACCTGGAGGAGGCCGACCAGCTCGCCGACGGCATCGCCGTCATCGACCGCGGGCGGGTCATCGCCGAGGGCACCCCGGGTCAGCTCAAGGCGTCGGTCGGCACCGGGGCGCTGCACGTGCGACTGCTCGACCCCGAGCAGCGCCCGGCGGCCGCGGCCGTGCTCGGCCGGGCGGTCGGCGACCCTGTCCTCGCCGCCGACCCGGCGGCGCTGTCGGCCAGCTGCGCGGACGCCGAGCGGGCCGCCCTCGCCGTCGCCGAGCTGGCCCGCGCGGGCATCGGGATCGCGCACTTCTCGCTCGACCAGCCCAGCCTCGACGAGGTCTTCCTCGCGCTGACCGGCCACACCACCGACGACTCGCCCGCCGAGGAGCAGCTGTCATGACCGCGCCCGCCACCACCGCGCCCGCGGCCGACACCGCCGCCGTCCGGCAGGCCATCGCCTCCACGGCGCGGCCGCCGCGGCCGGGCCCGCTGTCGACGTCGCTCACCTTCGGCTGGCGCGGCATGCTCAAGGTCAAGCACGTGCCCGAGCAGCTGCTCGACGTCACCGTGACGCCGGTGATGTTCGTGCTGATGTTCACCTACCTGTTCGGCGGCGCCATCGCCGGCTCGACGGCCGCCTACCTCGACTACATCCTGCCGGGCATCCTGGTCATGTCGGTGCTGTTCACCACCGTGTACTCGGGCATCTCGCTCAACACCGACCTCACCAAGGGTGTCGTCGACCGGTTCCGCTCGCTGCCGATCTGGCGGCCGTCGCCGCTGCTCGGGTCGCTGCTGGGCGACAGCGTCCGGTACGTCGTCGCCGGCACCGTCATCATCGTGCTCGGTGTCGCGCTGGGCTACCGGCCGGACGGCGGCGTGCTCGGCGCCGTCGCGGCGCTGGCGCTCGTCGTCGTCTTCTCGTTCGGGCTGTCGTGGGTGTTCTCGGTGCTCGGGCTGCTGCTGCGCTCGCCCAACGCGGTCATGAACGCCGGCTTCATGGGCATCTTCCCGCTCACCTTCCTGTCCAACGTGTTCGTCGACCCGCGCACGCTGCCGGGCCCGCTCGAGGCGTTCGTCGACGTCAACCCGATCTCGGTGCTCGCCACGGCGTCCCGCTCGCTGATGGCCGGCGACCCCGACGGCGGTGCCATCGCCGTCTCGATCGCCGTGGCAGCGCTGCTCGCCGCGGTGTTCCTGCCGCTCACCACGCGCCTGTACCGGCGCAGCTGAGCCTTCCGCCGGGGCCCGCACGCGCACTACCGTCGAGCCGGCGGCACGAACGCGAGGGGGAGCGCATGACGGCTGAGGTGCGGGAGCGGGAGCTCACCGAGCTCGAGCGGTTCCGGCCCGAGCTCACCGGCTACTGCTACCGGATGCTCGGCTCGCCGTTCGACGCCGACGACGCCGTGCAGGAGACGCTCGTCAAGGCCTGGCAGGGGCTCGACCGGTTCGAGGGCCGCGCGTCGCTGCGCTCCTGGCTGTACCGCATCGCCACCAACGTCTGCCTCGACGCGCTGCGCGCCGGTGGCCGGCGGGCGATGCCGATGGACCTGTCGTCACCCGTGCCGTCGTCCACCGTGCCCGGCGCGCCGCTGCCCGAGCCGACCTGGGTGGGCCCGATGACCGACGCTCAGCTCGGCATCGGCGCCGACCCGGCCGAGGCGGCCGTGCAGCAGGACTCGGTGCGCCTGGCCTTCGTCGCGGCGCTGCAGCACCTGCCGCCCAAGCAGCGCGCGGTGCTGGTGCTGCGGGAGGTGCTCGCCTGGTCGGCGGCCGACGTCGCCGAGCTGCTCGACACCAGCGTGGCGTCGGTCAACAGCGCGCTGCAGCGGGCGCGCGCCACCCTCGCCGGCATCGACACCTCCGGCGGGCTGACCGAGGCCCAGCTCGGCGACGACGACCGCGCCCTGCTCGCCAGGTACGTGCGCGCGTTCGAGGCCTACGACATCGAGGCGCTCGTGCAGCTGCTGCACGACGACGCCGGCTTCTCCATGCCGCCGCTACCGCTGTGGCTGCGCGGCACCGACGACATCGCCGGCTGGTACCTCGGCCACGGCATCGGGTGCAAGGGCTCGCGGATGGTGCCGATCACCGTCAACGGCCAGCCGGGCTACGCGCAGTACAAGCCTGACCCCGACGGCGGGTACAGCGCCTGGTCGGTCCAGGTCATCGAGATCGAGGACGGCCGGATCCGGCACCTGCACCACTTCCTGGAGGAGTTCGGCGGCAAGGTGTTCGGCCGGCTCGGCCTGCCGCTGCGGCTCGAGGGGTGACGCTCGAGGGCTGACTTCGGTCGATCTGCTGACGGTCGTCCAGGCGCAGTCCTACTCTCCGTGAGCGGCACGGAACACTTCCGTGAGCTTCCGGGAGTTGACGGTGTCGATCACACGATGGCGGCGTGGCCGGGGATGGGCGTGCCACGCCGTCGCGGCCTCGACGGGGATGCTGGTGGTGGGCGCTCTCCTGCCCGTCGCACCCCTCGCTCAGGCACAGGAGGCAGGAGCACCAGCCGGTGAGTCGCCGCGCGACGTCCTGATCGTGGACGTGGCCGGGCCGGCCGGCGAGAGCTCGCAGGTCAGGTACGACAGCGTTCTGGGCCCGGCACCCGCCGTCGCCGCTGCCGCGGTGGCCGGTGGCGTCCGGATCCATCGGCCAGACGGCACGTGGGGGCCGTCCGTCGAGCTGCTCCCGGCCGACGGCGTGCCGCTGTCGGTCGGCACGCACCAGGTCGCCGGGTCGTGGTCTGCCGGGTCGCCGCGGCCGATGCCGGTGCTGCGCCTGCTGTCCTCCGCCAGCCACTGCTGGGAGCTCGGCACGGGGACGCTCGTCATCCACGAGGTCGACCACGACGTGAACGGCGCCGTGTCCCGGCTGGCAGGCAGCTGGTCGATGCCCTGCGCCGGAGCCACCACGAC
>DATMJH010000031.1:0-3348 GCA_035554015.1 Mycobacteriales bacterium | reverse complement strand
GGCGGGGACGAAGGCGGACGTCAGGGCCTCGAACTGCTCGAGGCTCTCGGCGAAGCGGTCGGCGTTGGTCTGCCACCAGAAGGTGTACGTCTGCCCATCGAGCGTGATCGCCCGGTGCACGGCGCGCAGGTCGGCCCCGCTGTCGGAGTAGGTGAACTCCAGCTCCGCGGCCTCGTCGGCTCCCTCGGCCTCGACCGGCTCCAGGCGCAGCTGCTGGTAGCCGCCCAGCGCAGCGGAGAACGACCGCGCGATCGCCTGCTCGGCCGCGAGGGCGCCGCCCTCGACGGCGCCGTCGACGCGCAGGGTGTAGCGGGTGTCGTCGTCGCGGAACTGGGTGAGACCGCGCCGCTCTGTCACCGCGTAGTTCTCCGGGTGGTACAGCTGCCAGCCCTGCGAGGGGTGGGTGAACTGCGCCCAGTCGGCCGGCACGCCCTCGGGCCGGCCGCCCTCGGCAGGCGCCGACGGTGACGGCGACGCCGACGGCGAGCCGCCGCTGCCATCGTCGTCGTCCGGACGCAGCAGGAACCACCCGCCCGCGACGGTGGCCACGAGGAAGATCAGCGCCACGACCAGGACGGCACCGACCGGGCGGGGGGCCGGGCGCTCGGCGCGGCGGAGCGCCCCGGCCGTCGGCCGGACGGGTCGAGCCGGCCGCACCGGCGTCTCCACCGAGGCGCCCGCCGCCTGCGCGTGCACGGCGTCCATCGGCAGCGCCGCGGTCCGGTCGCGCTGCTGCACGGCGGGCCGGGCCGGCCGGGGCGCCGGACCGAGGTCGGCGCCACGCGCCACCTGCTCGAGCATGACCCGAGCGGTCTCGGCGTCGAACCGCTGCGCCGGGTCGCGCTCGAGCAGCCCGGTGATGACCGGCTCGAGCGGGCCCGCTGCGGCGAACGGGGCGTGCTCACCGGTGACGACGGCCGTGACGGTCGCGAGCGGGTCGCCGGCGTCGTACGGCGGCCGACCCTCGACCGCCGTGAACAGGGTGGCGCCGAGCGACCACAGGTCGGACGCCGGCCCCGGCTGCTGCCCCCGGGCCCGCTCCGGGGCGATGTAGCTCGGCGACCCCAGCAGCATCCCGGTGCTCGTGATGCTCGCGTCGCCCGACGACGTCGCGATGCCGAAGTCGGTGAGCACCACGCGGCCGTCGGTGCCGAGCAGCACGTTCCCCGGCTTGACGTCGCGGTGCACGATGCCGTGCCGGTGCGCCGCCTCGAGGGCGCCGAGCACGCACAGCCCCACCTCGCCGGCCCGCTGCGGGGTCAGCGGCCCGTCGGAGCGCACCACGTCGGACAGCGTGCGGGCCTCGACGAGCTCCATGACGAGGAACGGCGTGCCGTGCTCCTCGACGACGTCGAACACCGTGACGGCGCTGGGGTGGTCGAGGCGGGCGGCGAGCCGCGCCTCGCGCCGGGTGCGCTCGCGCAGCACGTCGCGGTCGGCGTCGGACAGCCCGTGCGGGAAGACGAGCTCCTTGACCGCGACCTCGCGGCCGAGCACCTCGTCCACCGCGCGCCACACCGTGCCCATGCCGCCGCTGCCCAGCCGCTCGCGCAGGGAGTACCGCCCCGCGACGACGCGCGCCGCGGGCGGGCGGGAGCCGGCGGTGCCGGTCCCCGGAGGGCTGTCCACGAGCCGTGCCTACCCCTTCGTCGTCCGAGGTCACAAGCCGGGCCGTCGGCCCGCCCGGCCGGGCGCCGCCGTGGCGCCCCTAGCATCGGCGCGTCCGCGGGTCCCCTCCCCGGACGACCGAGAGGAGGCGCCATGACTCGCGCGTCGGGACCGGGCCGCCGGTCGGAGAGCGGCTTCCCGGTCAAGCCGGTGTACGGCCCCGACGACGTCGGGGACGACCTGCCGGCCCGGCTGGGCGAGCCCGGCGCGTACCCGTACACCCGCGGCGTCTACCCGACGATGTACACCGGCCGCCCCTGGACGATGCGGCAGTACGCGGGCTTCGGCACCGCGAAGGAGAGCAACGAGCGCTACCGGCACCTCGTCGCCCAGGGTACCGGCGGCCTGTCGGTGGCCTTCGACCTGCCGACGCAGATGGGCTACGACTCCGACGACCCGGTCGCCTCCGGCGAGGTCGGCAAGGTCGGCGTCGCGATCGACTCGCTCGAGGACATGCGGGTGCTGTTCGACGGCATCCCGCTCGGCGAGGTCTCGACGTCCATGACGATCAACGCCCCGGCCGCGGTGCTGCTGCTCATGTACCAGCTCGTGGCGGAGGAGCAGGGAGTCCCCAAGGACAAGATCACCGGGACGATCCAGAACGACGTGCTCAAGGAGTACATCGCGCGGGGTACCTACATCTACCCGCCGAAGCACTCGCTGCGGTTCGTGACGAACATCTTCGAGTACTGCAAGACCGAGCTGCCGCGCTGGAACACCATCTCGATCTCCGGCTACCACATGGCCGAGGCCGGGGCGACGCCCGTCGAGGAGGTCGCGTTCACGCTGGCCAACGGCGTCGAGTACGTGCGCGCCGCGGTGGACGCCGGGCTCGCGGTCGACGACTTCGCCCCGCGGCTGGCCTTCTTCTTCGTCTCGCGCACGACGATCCTCGAGGAGGTCGCGAAGTTCCGCGCGGCCCGGCGGCTGTGGGCGCAGATCATGCGCGACGAGTTCGGGGCGAAGGACCCGAAGTCGATGATGCTGCGCTTCCACACGCAGACGGCGGGGGTGCAGCTCACCGCGCAGCAGCCGGAGGTGAACCTCATCCGGGTGGCCGTGCAGGGGCTCGCGGCCGTCCTGGGCGGCACGCAGTCGCTGCACACCAACTCCTACGACGAGGCCATCGCGCTGCCGACGGTGAAGGCGGCGACGCTGGCGCTGCGCACGCAGCAGGTTCTGGCCTACGAGACCGACGTGACGGCCACGGTCGACCCCTTCGCCGGCTCGTACGTCGTCGAGGCGATGACCGACGAGGTCGAGAAGGGCGCCCGAGAGCTGATGGCCCGGGTGGAGGACCTAGGCGGCGCGGTGGCCGGCATCGAGAAGGGCTTCCAGAAGACCGAGATCGAGCGGTCGGCGTACGAGATCGCCAAGGGCATCGACGCCGGCGAGCGCGTCGTCGTCGGCGTCAACCGCTTCCGCACCGACACCGAGGAGCGGTACGAGCCGCTGCGGGTGGACCCGTCCATCGAGGCCGACCAGCGTTCGCGGCTCGAGGCGATCCGGGCCGGCCGGGACAACGACGCCGTGCAGCGCCACCTGGCAGCGCTGAAGGAGGCCGCGACCGGCGACGGCAACGTGCTCTTCCCGCTCAAGGACGCGCTGCGCGAGCTGGCGACCGTCGGCGAGGTCTGCAACGCACTGCGCGAGGTCTGGGGCGTCTACACCCCCCAGGAG
>DATMJH010000030.1:0-7513 GCA_035554015.1 Mycobacteriales bacterium | reverse complement strand
GCGTGAGCCTGGACGACCTCGAGCTCGCCACCGAGCCGCTGGTCCTCGTCGTCGGCTCCGAGGGCGCCGGGCTGTCGCGGCTGGTCGCCGCCACGTGCGACGTCACGGTCGCCATCCCGATGGCGGGCGGCACCGAGTCGCTGAACGCCGGCATCGCGGCGGCCGTGACGCTCGCCGAGGTGGCCCGGCGCCGCCGGGCCGCCGGGTGACCCGACCCGCACGCGCCCGTCCGGCGGTACCGCGGACGCCGCGCGGTTGCGCCGGACGGCGGTACGGAACTCGTATGACAGTCGTGTGACAAGCGTGGCGGATGTGACCCAGTTCGCACGGGAACAGTCGCTTATGCCCGGTTCTTCCGTGCGTCACCCCCAGATCTTGGGCTCGTTCTTGTGATCGGAGCCGATGACCTGCCCCCGAACCGGCCCTTACAGTTCACGGACACGACTGCACGAGCCTGTCATCCCGGGCCTGCCACCCCAGGCCCGGACGGACACGGACACGAAGGGTTCCCAGTGCGTCTCGCCCCCAGCGCCCCCAGCACAGACGCGTCCACCCGGTCGACCTCCCGCCGCTCCCCCACCCTCGTCGTGGTCGCTCCCGACCTCGTCGAGGAGTCGGTCGTCGTCGAGGAGCTGGCCACCACCGCCGAGGCCGCCGTCGCCACCGGCGTCCGGCCCGAGCTGTCGCTCGTCGCCGAGCTCGCCGAGGCCGAGTCCCTCGTCGTCGAGCTCGACCGCGAGGTCCACTGCCGCGGGAGCTGGGACGTCGACGCCGGTGACCGCACCGACGAGCAGCTGGTCGCGGCCGCCCGTGCCGGCGACGACGGCGCCCTGTCGACGCTGCTCACCAAGTACCGGGCCTTCGCCCGCGTCAAGGCGCGCTCCTACTTCCTGGTCGGCGCCGACCGCGAGGACATCGTCCAGGAGGGCATGATCGGCCTGTACAAGGCCATCCGGGACTTCAACGGCGAGATGGAGACCTCCTTCCGCGCCTTCGCCGAGCTGTGCGTGACGCGACAGATCATCACCGCGATCAAGACCGCGACGCGGCAGAAGCACGGCCCGCTCAACAACTACGTCTCCTTCTCGCGCCCGGTGGGCAACGATGACGAGGGCGAGCGGGTGCTCGCCGACGTCCTCCCGACCGTGGCGATCAGCGACCCGGCCGACCTCGTCATCTCCGCCGAGCGCATCCGCGCGCTGCAGGCCCACTTCGACGAGGTTCTCTCCGACCTCGAGACCGAGGTGCTGCGGCTCTACGTCGAGGGCAAGAGCTACCAGGAGATCGCCGAGCGCCTCCAGCGCCACGTCAAGTCGATCGACAACGCGCTGCAGCGCATCAAGCGCAAGCTCGAGTGCCACCTGCGCGAGCGCGCCGTCGCCGACACCGGCTGACGCCCCACGTCACGAGGCCCGCCCCCGGGGAGGGGGCGGGCCTCGCTGCTGCGGTGCGGGGGTCCGGTGACGGGGCTGCGCTGCCGGAGCTACCCGGTGGAGCTACCGGGTGCCGGAGCTACGCGGTGCGCTGGCGGCCCTGGTCGCCCTTGCCGCCCTTCGCGCCGCTCTTGCCCGGGGAGCGCTCCGGCTCGCTCGTGCCGCCGCCGGCGGTCGTGCCGCCGGCCGCGAGCGCGGCCTCCACGGCTGCCACCGCGTCGACGATGCCCCACCCGTAGTTCGGGGTGAACACGCCGCGAGCTCCGGTCAGCGGCTGGCGCGACGTGGACAGCAGCACGTCGACGATCTGGTCGTCGGTGAGCCCGAGCTCGGCCAGCAGCGCCGCGACGCCGGCGACGTGCGGCGTGGCCATCGAGGTGCCGGCGTACTCGTCGTAGTCGTCGCCGTAGCCGCAGGCAGCGCCGCTGCGGCTGGTCCCGGCCGGCACGGTCGAGACGACGTCCTCACCGCAGATCGGCAGCAGTGACCCGCCCGGAGCGGCGACGGCGGCGACGTCCTGGTTGATGCCCCAGTTGCTGTACGCGGCCGGCGCCTCGCGCTTGTCCGTCGCCGTCACGCAGAGCGCACCGCGGTCGAAGGCGGGGGTGCCGCACAGCGGGAACTGGAAGTCGTTGCCGGCGGCGGCGACCACGACCGATCCCTTCTCGCGGGCGTAGAGGATGGCCTCCTGCACCTCGCCGATGACGCCGGTGATGGTCAGGCCCTGCACGCCCGGCAGCGCACCCAGCGACAGGTTGATCACCTCGGCGCCCTGGTCGGCCGCGTAGTAGATCCCGGCTGCGATCTCCTCGAACGTGCCGCCCTCCGGGCCCAGCACGCGCACCGGCAGGATCGTCGCGTCGCGTGCGGTGCCCGCGACACCCACGCCGTTGCCCGTCTCGGCCGCCGCGATGCCGGCCACGTGCGTGCCGTGCGGGTCGCCCTCCTCGCCGGGCTGCTCCCAGTCGCCGTTGCCGCACGGCCCGTTGTCGGCGCAGCCGACGAAGTTGGCGCCGGCCAGCGTCTTGGCGTCGAGGTCCTCGTGCGAGAGGTCGACACCGCTGTCGAGCACGGCGATGGTCACGCCCTCGCCCGTCGCGGTCGACCAGGCCTGCGGCGCCTTGACCTGGTCGAGCCCCCACTGCCGGGGGGAGAGCGGGTCGCCGGTGTCGGCGGCGCTGGCGGACGGCGCGGCGACGGCGGTCAGCGCGAGGGCGGCGGCGGCTGCCGTCGCGAGAGCGCCGCGGCGCAGGGCGGGCACGGGCATCAGGTCTCCCGGGGCGGTGGCTGGCACGGACGGTGGCAGGTGTTGGGCTACCCACGATCCGGCCCGGTTCGTCATGGTTCGGTCACAAAGATGGTGCCGGTCAGTCGGGCTCGGACACGAAGTCCGACGAGGGGCGCGTCCAGACGGCGCAGCGCGGGTACCGCCGTGCGTTACGGGAGCGCGACCGGGCGGTGATCGCCGGGTGGGAGCCGCGTGCCGGCCTCGAACCGGCGACCCTCGCTTTACAAGAGCGATGCTCTACCAACTGAGCTAACGCGGCGCACCGGCCGAGCGGCCGGGACGCCAAGCCTAGGCCGCCGGCCCAGAGCGCGCGGGCGGCGTCCGCGCCCTGCTGTCCGTGCCCGTCCGTGGCGACGCCGGCTGTGCATGCCTGCCGAGGCGCCGGTCAGGCGGCGGCGGGCTCCCAGAACGGGACGGTCACCGTCGAGCCGCCCTGCTGGTTGATGTAGCCGCCCTGCGCGTTCACTCCGTGCACCGCGATCTCGGCGGTGAGGGTCTTGAGCGCGATCCCCTCGAGCCCGGGCGGCAGGACGAAGTCGAAGGTGAGGGTCTTCGCGTCCGCCACGAGCGTCACGACCTGCTGCTGCTCGCCGAGGTCGAAGGCCTTGCGGTCCACGGTGGTGCCCGAGAGCCGGGCGTGCACGGTCATGTTCGCCGCGACGCCCCTGGCCGACATGGCGACGGCCATGACGACCGGCTCGGCCGTGCGCAGCAGGTATCCCTCCTTGCGCAGGGAGGTGTCGGAGGCGTAGTCGCGCCAGTTGAGCGAGCCGTCCGCCCGGTAGAGCACCTCGTCGACCGGCGTCGTCGAGGTGAGGAAGTTCGAGGTCGAGTCGCCCGGCTGCGTGCCCAGCCAGCGGGTCGAGGTGCAGGTGCCGCCGGCCGGCGTGGCCGGCGGACAGCCGGCGGCGATGTAGAGCTGCTCGGTCGCGGCGGTGCCCGGATCGGTCGAGACCGGCTCCTGCGCGACAGCGGGCAGGACGGTCAGGGCGGTGGCGGCAGCGGCGGCGGCGCACGCCAGGCGCAGGGTCGTCAGGGGCACGACGGTCTCCTCGGCTGGGACGGGATGCCGGACAGGTTCGACGCGTTCGCCCCGGTTCCTGCCGGCCGGTTCCTGTCGGGGCGGGTCAGCGCACGGCCAGGCCCGCGGCCACGCGCAGCACGCACTGCGCCGCGAGGTCGACGGTGCGACCGCCCTCGTCGGCCGCGGCGTCGACCTCGACGACGTCCACCGCGCGGACGGCGGGGTGCCGGCCGGCCTCGGCCGCCGCGTCGAGCAGCTCCCACGGCATCAGCCCGCCCGGCCGCGCGCCGGGGCAGCCGGGTGCGAAGGCGGCGTCGACGACGTCGACGTCGAGGTCCACGTAGACCGCGGAGCACCGGGCGGCGAGCTGCTCGAGCGCCTGCCGCACCACGGCGCCGACGCCGTCGCGCCGGGCCTGCGCCGCGCCGACGACGGTGATGCCGTGCTCGTCGCACCAGCGCCGGTAGGCCCGGCTGTTGGTGAGGGCGCCGATGCCGACCTGCACGACGTTGCGGCCCGGCAGCCCGTCCTCCACCAGGCCGCGCACCGGCGTGCCGTTGGTCGGGCCGGCGTGGAAGCCGCGCACGTCGTGGTGCGCGTCGAGCGTGAGCAGGCCGGCGCCGCGCAGGCCCGGGAGCAGCCCGCGCAGCGCCGGGCGGGTGAGGGCGTTGTCGCCGCCGACGAGCACGGTGACGTCGGCCGGGGGCAGCCGGCGCACGCCCTCGTCCACCACGACGAGCACCCCCGCGGCGTCGTGCTCGGCGACGGGCAGGTCGCCGGCGTCGCTCACCCGGACGGTCGCGAGGTCGGCGTCGAGATCGGCGTCGTAGGTGGCGAACCGGCGCAGCGCCCGGCGCACCGCGGCCGGCGTGAGGTCGGCCCGCGACGGCGAGATCGACGACCGCGCGCAGGGGACGCCGACGAGTTGCAGGTGCGGCCCGTCCGGGGCACCGCCGCCGGCGAGCCAGCCGGACGCCCGTGGCCACAGCGGGTCCTCGCTCACCGCACCACCTCCCCGCCGCGCACCACCGACCGGACGAGGTCGACGCCGGGCCGGTAGGCGAGGAAGACCTCCGACGGCGCGTCGAGGACGACGAGGTCGGCGCGCGCACCGACCCGCAGGTGGCCGACGTCGTCGCGGCGCAGCGCGGCGGCGCCGCCTGCCGTCACGGCACGCAACGCCTCGCCGGGCGTCATCGCGAGCTCCCGGCAGGCCAGCGCGACGACGAACGGCAGCGACGTGGTGAACGACGTGCCGGGGTTGCAGTCGGTCGCGAGCGCGACCACGGCGCCGGCGTCGAGCAGCCGGCGGGCGGGGGCGTACGCCGAGCGGGTCGAGAACTCGGCGCCGGGCACCAGCACGGTGACGACGCTCGCGTCGACGAGCGCGCCGACGTCGTCGTCGGACAGGTGGGTGCAGTGGTCGGCGCTGGCGGCGCCGAGCTCGGCGGCCAGCCGCGCGCCGGGCCCCGGGCCGAGCTGGTTGGCGTGCACGTGCAGGTCGAGCCCCCGGTCGCGTCCGGCCTCGAGCACCGCGTGGCTCTCCTCGCCGTCGAACGCGCCGTCCTCGCAGAAGACGTCGACGGCGGTGGCGACGTCGGCGACCGCGTCGAGCATCTGGCCGCAGACGAGGTCGACGTACTCGGCGCGGTCGGCGCCGTCCGGCACCACGTGCGCACCGAGGAAGGTGCGGTGCGGCGTCAGCTGTGCAGCGACGTCGAGGAGCCGCCGCTCGGTCGCGACGTCGAGCCCGTATCCGCTCTTGACCTCGATCGTGGTGGTGCCCGACCGCAGCGCCTCGGCGGCGAGGCGCGAGGCGGAGGCGAGCAGCTCCTCGGTCGACGCGGCGCGGGTGGACGCCACCGTGGTGCGGATGCCCCCGGCGGCGTAGGGCCGGCCGGCCAGCCGGGCCTCGAACTCGGCCGACCGGTCGCCGGCGAACACCAGGTGCGTGTGCGCGTCGACGAACCCCGGCACGACGCAGCCGCCGCCGGCGTCCAGCCGCTGGTCGGCCGCCGGCGCCCGCGCCGCCGGCCCGGTCCACGCGACGACGCCGTCCTCGCAGACGAGCGCGGCGTCGCGCACCACGGGCGGGTCCCCCCAGGTGACCAGCCGCCCGATCCCCTCGACGACCAACGACCTCACCGGACGTCCGCTTGCCCCTGCGTGGGTCATGGCCAGTTGGGCGGACGTCCCGCGAAGCCGTCGCCGGACGTCCGCCTCGGGGCGCGGGCGGAGTGGCCGACGAGCCGGACGCAGCGGGGCGGGGTCACCGGAGCATCGGGAGGTCGAGCCCGCGCTCGCGGGCGACGTCGCGGGCGCGCTGGTACCCGGCATCGGCGTGCCGCATCACGCCGGTGCCGGGGTCGTTGGTGAGCACCCGGTCGAGCCGGTCGGCGGCGTCGGCGCTGCCGTCGGCCACCACCTGCGCGCCGGCGTGAATCGACTTGCCCATCCCGACGCCGCCGCCGTGGTGCACCGCCACCCACGCCGCGCCGGACGCCACGTTGAGCAGGGCGTTGAGCACCGGCCAGTCGGCGATCTCGTCGGAGCCGTCGGCCATCGCCTCCGTCTCGCGGTACGGCGAGGCGACCGAACCGCTGTCGAGGTGGTCGCGGCCGATGACGACCGGCGCCGAGATCTGGCCGGACGCGACGAGCTCGTTCAGCGCCGCCCCCGCCCGGGCCCGCTCGCCGTACCCGAGCCAGCAGATCCGCGCCGGAAGTCCCTGGAACGCCACGCGTTCCCGCGCGAGCGGCACCCACCGCTGCACGTACGGGTTGTCGGGGAGCTCGCGCAGCAGCATCTCGTCGGCGGCCGCGATGTCGGCCGGGTCGCCCGACAGCGCGACGAAGCGGAACGGCCCGAGCCCCTCGCAGAACAGCGGACGCAGGTACGCCGGCACGAACCCCGGGTAGGCGAACGCGTCGGCGAACCCGGCGGTCCTCGCCTCGCCGCGCAGGTTGTTGCCGTAGTCGAACACCTCGGCGCCGGCCCGGGCGAAGCCGACCATCGCCTCGCAGTGCAGCGCCATCGAGGCGCGGGCGCGCTGCACGTACTCGGCCGGCTTCGCGCGTCGGAGCTCGGCGGCCTCGTCCAGCGACAGACCGGCCGGCACGTAGCCGTGCAGC
The DNA here is from genome assembly GCA_035554015.1 of Mycobacteriales bacterium. Taxonomy (GTDB): domain Bacteria; phylum Actinomycetota; class Actinomycetes; order Mycobacteriales; family SCTD01; genus DATLGD01. Next base: position 637 of record DATMJH010000030.1, on the reverse strand, counting down.
GGGTCGTGCGCGGAGGTCTGGTCGGTGACGACGTCGAACGCCTCGCCGCGCCGCAGCAGCTCGGGCAGCACCCCGGCCGCGTTGCCCACGACGCCCACCGAGAGCGCCCGCCCCTCGCCCGCCGCGGTGCGCACCCGGCGCAGCGCGTCGTCGAGGTCGTCGGCCGCCTCGTCGAGGTAGCGCGTCTCCAGCCGCCGCTGCACGCGGGCCGGGTCGACCTCCACGCACAGCGCCACGCCGCCGTTCAGCGTGACGGCGAGCGGCTGCGCGCCGCCCATCCCGCCGAGCCCGGCGGTCAGCGTGATCGTCCCCGCCAACGTCCCGCCGAACCTCTTGTCGGCGACCGCGGCGAAGGTCTCGAAGGTCCCCTGCAGGATCCCCTGGGTGCCGATGTAGATCCACGACCCGGCGGTCATCTGGCCGTACATCGTCAGCCCGAGGTGCTCGAGCCGCCGGAACTCCTCCCAGTTGGCCCAGTCGCCGACCAGGTTGGAGTTGGCGATGAGGACGCGCGGCGCCCACTCGTGCGTGCGCATCACGCCGACCGGCTTGCCGGACTGGACGAGCAGGGTCTCGTCGGGCTCCAGAGCCTGCAGCGTGCGGACGATCGCGTCGTAGGCCTCCCAGGACCGGGCCG
>DATMJH010000029.1:0-6096 GCA_035554015.1 Mycobacteriales bacterium | reverse complement strand
GTCAAGACCTACGCCACCGTAACCTACGGACCCGTAGCCAGGGGGCCTGGGAACGCTGACGGTCGCGTCCGTGACCCGCTTGCCGTCCGGCAAGTGGGTCACGGAGCGACCCTCCGCCCCGTGCACGGCCGACGGCCCCGTGGACGTCTGTGGATGACCGCAGCGTCTCGTCGTAGGCCGCCCGGAGACTCGCCGCGCGGGTCGCGGACTCGGCGGGAGGCGGGCGTTGGGCAGGCACAGGACGGCGCAGGAGAAAGCGGAGCTCGGCGAGAGGGCGCGGGCGCTGCGCGCCGCAGGCGTCCGACGGCCGGAGATCAAGAGGCAGCTCGGGATAGGCAGCGCGACGCTGCAGCAGGCGCTGCTCGACGGCCGCGAGCCGGCGCCGCGTCGGCCGTGGAAGCGCGATCCGGCCTTGCGGGCACGCGCGGTCGAGATGCGCCTCGCCGGGCTTTCCGGTGGAGCGCTTCGGCCGCAGCACGATCAAGCGGCACAACCCCCGCACCGTGCGCAAGAACGTCGGTGCCGACTACCACGGGTGCCTGTGCGTCTCCGTCGTGCAGAGCGGCGATCTCTACGACCGGCTGCGCGGCGTCGTCCTGGGCCTGACGCGGAACGAGCTGGCGAACGACGAGTGGCACGATGCGGTCGACGGGCTCGCCGCGTCGCCCGACGCCGACGTCCGTTCCGCTCTGGTGTAACCAGGCAGCACACCCGGTTTTGGTCCGGTGGGTCCAGGTTCAAATCCTGGGAGCGGAGCCGCAGCACGTGCAGTTCGAGTCCTGCAGCGCACTCGCAGGCGTGCCGTCCCGCCAGCCCGCCGGTCGCTAGACTCGCCCCTGCCGGCGATCGCCGGCGACCTCCCTCGCCCTGGAGCACCAGTGTCAGACGTGCGCCTCGCCGCCGTCGTCGTCCTGGCAGCCGGCGAGGGCACGCGCATGAAGAGCGCGACGCCCAAGGTGCTGCACGATCTCGCCGGCCGCAGCATGCTCTGGCACGTCGTCACCGCGGCTCGTGACCTCGCCCCCGAGCACCTCGTCGTCGTCGTCGGGCACGCCCGCGAGCAGGTCGCCGCGCACCTGGCGGAGATCGACGCCGACGCCCGCCCGGTCGTGCAGGACCAGCAGAACGGCACGGGGCACGCGGTGCGCGTCGCGCTCGAGGGGCTCGAGCTCGACGGCACGGTCGTCGTCGTGCCGGGTGACGCGCCGCTGCTGACGGCCGAGACGCTGCAGGCGCTCGTCGAGCACCACCACACGCGCGGCGCTGCCACCACCCTGCTCACCGCGCGCATGGCCGACCCCACGGGCTACGGCCGCGTCGTCCGCGACGGCGGTGCGGTCCGCGCCGTCGTGGAGCAGAAGGACGCCGACGAGGCGACCCGCCAGATCGACGAGGTCGCGGTCAGCGTCTACGCCTTCGACGCCGTCCACCTGCGCGATGCGCTCGGCCGGCTCTCCACCGACAACGCGCAGGGCGAGGAGTACCTCACCGACGTGGTCGGTCTGCACGTCGAGGCGGGGCTGCCGGTCGCCGCGCACACCGCCGCCGACGCCGTCGAGACGATGGGCGTGAACGACCGCGCCCAGCTCGCAGAGGCGCGCCGCAACCTCAACGACCGGCTCGTCCGTGCCGCGATGCTCGCGGGCGTCACGGTCGTGGACCCGCGCAGCACCTGGCTCGACGTCGACGTCGAGCTCGCGGCCGACGTCCACATCCAGCCGAACTGCCAGCTGCACAAGGGCTCTCGGGTCGCCGCAGGCGCCGCGATCGGCCCCGACACCACGCTCATCGCGTCCACCGTCGGCGAGCGCGCCAGCGTCGTCCGCACCCACGCGGAGGAAGCGGTGATCGGTCCCGAGGCCACCGTCGGCCCCTTCACGTACCTGCGCCCGGGCACCGTCCTCGGCCGCGGTGCCAAGGCCGGTGCGTACGTCGAGATCAAGGCCAGCGAGATCGGTGAGGGCAGCAAGGTGCCGCACCTGTCGTACGTCGGCGACGCGACCATCGGCACCGGCAGCAACATCGGTGCCGCCACCGTCTTCGTGAACTACGACGGCCGCGACAAGCACCGCACGACCGTCGGCGACGACGTCCGCATCGGCAGCGACACGATGCTCGTCGCGCCGGTGACGGTGGGGGACGGCGCCTACACGGCGGCGGGCTCGGTCATCACGGACGACGTGCCGGCGGGTGCGCTCGGCGTCGGCAGAGCCAAGCAGCGCAACATCGAGGGATGGGTCGCGCGCAAGCGCGGCCGGAGCGGGGAGCAGCGGTCGTGAACGGCATCGAGATGCAGAGCCGGAAGAGCCTCATGCTCTTCACCGGGCGCGCCTACCCCGAGCTGGCGGCCGAGGTCGGCGTGCACCTCGGCGTCGCGCCGGTGCCGACCAGCGCCTACGACTTCGCGAACGGCGAGATCTTCGTGCGGTTCGAGGAGTCGGTGCGCGGCTCCGACGCGTTCGTCGTGCAGAGCATCACCTCGCCGGTCAACACCTGGATCATGGAGGCGCTGCTCATGGTCGACGCGCTCAAGCGCGCCTCGGCCAAGCGCATCACGGTCGTGCTGCCCTTCTACCCCTACGCCCGCCAGGACAAGAAGCACCGCGGGCGCGAGCCGATCAGCGCGCGCCTCATCGCCGACATGCTCAAGGTCGCCGGCGCCGACCGGATCATGACGGTCGACCTGCACACCGCGCAGATCCAGGGCTTCTTCAACGGCCCGGTCGACCACCTCTTCGCGCTGCCGATGCTGACCCGCTACGTCGGCAACCGGGTCGACCGCTCCAAGCTCACCGTGGTTTCGCCCGACGCCGGCCGCGTGCGCGTCGCCGAGCGCTGGACCGACCGGCTGGGCTGCGGCCTGGCGATCATCCACAAGCGCCGCGACCCGAACGTGCCCAACGAGGTGAAGGTCGGCGAGGTCGTCGGTGAGGTCCGCGGCAGGACCTGCATCCTGGTCGACGACATGATCGACACCGGCGGCACCATCACCAAGGCCGCGGACCTGCTGTTCGAGAACGGCGCGCAGGACGTCGTCGTCACGGCCACGCACGGCGTGCTGTCGGGCGCCGCCGTCGACCGGTTGAAGAACAGCCGCATCAGCGAGGTCGTCGTCACGAACACGCTGCCGATCGAGGACGAGCGCCGCTTCGACAAGCTCACCGTGCTGTCGATCGCGCCGCTCGTCGCGCGCGCGATCAGCGAGGTGTTCGAGGACGGCTCGGTGACGAGCCTGTTCGACGGCGCCGCGTAGGCCGTACCGGACGGTCGGCGGGCGGGACGGTCGGCGAGCGGCGCGGTCGCGTCGCCGTCGCCAGCACCACGCCGACCAGCACGAGTGCCGAGCCGGCGTACTGCACGGCACCGGGACGCTCGCCGAGCAGCACGGTGGAGATGGCCAGCGAGCCGACCGGCTGCGCGAGCAGCAGCACGCTGGTGACGGCGGCAGGCAGCCGCGGCAGCGAGCGGGTGATGAGCAGCCACCCCGCCACCTGCGACGACAGCGCCAGAGCGAGCAGCCAGCCGAGCGACGCCGGACCGGGGACCACGAGCTGGTCGAGCGGCAGCCCGGCCAGCGCGGACACCACCGCCGCCACCGCCGTCGCGCGCAGCAGCGGGCCGGCCAGGTGCCCCGGCCCGGGGGAGCCCTGGCGCAGCAGCAGCAGGAACCCGGCGTAGGCGAGGGAGGTCCCGAGCCCGAGCACCACGCCCAGCGTCGGGCTGCGACCGTACGTCTGGCCGCCGAGGGCGCCGGACAGCAGCACGACGCCGAGCGCCAGCAGCGGTGCGGCCGCGACCAGCCCGCGGTGCGGGCGCTCGCCGAGCAGCCACCAGGCCGCCAGGGCGACGAACAGCACCTGCAGGTTCCCGAGCACGGTCGCCAGCCCCGCCCCGACGGCGTCGATCGCGCCGTGCCACATGATGAGGTCGGCGGCGAAGCACACGCCGGCCAGGTCGGCGTACCGCCTGGTCCGCGCCGGCAGCGCCCCGGCGCGCCGTCGCTCCCAGCGCGCGAGCAGCCACAGCGCCGGGACGGCCAGGGCGCACCGACCGACCGCTGCGGTCGCGGGCGGCACGTCGGCGAGGCGGACCAGCGGCGCGGACCAGGCGATGAGGCCGGCGCCGGCGAGCGCGACGGCGACCGAGCGGTCCGGGCGGCCGGTCACCATCGCGCTCCTCGGGCCGGCTCGGGTGGGCGGACGGCGAACGGTAGTCCGGCGCGGCGCCCGCTAGACTCGTCCGCTGCGCCGCTCCGTCTGCCGGAGCCCAGACGACGTTCCCCGCCGAGCCAGCACTCAGGAGTTCTCCCGTGTCCGAGGTCCGCATCGCCGCCGAGCCCCGCACCGAGTTCGGCAAGGGTGCCGCGCGCCGCGTCCGCCGGGCGGACAAGGTGCCGGTGGTGCTCTACGGCCACGGCGAGGACCCGCGCCACTTCTCGCTGCCCGGCCACCAGCTGATGCTGGCCCTCAAGCACGACGCGAACGTGCTGCTGACGCTCGAGACGCCGAGCGGCGACCAGCTGGCGCTACCCAAGGTCGTCGTCCGCCACCCGGTGCGCGGGCACCTCGAGCACGTCGACCTGCTGGCCGTCCGAAAGGGCGAGAAGGTCACCGTCGACGTCGCCGTCACCCTCACCGGTGAGGCGGCCAGCGGCGTGCTCGTCGACCACCAGTCCACCACGGTGAGCGTCGAGGCCGAGGCCACCCACCTGCCCGAGGGCGTCGAGGTGAGCATCGAGGGCCTGGAGGTCGGCACGCAGATCACCGCCGGCCAGCTGTCGCTGCCCGCCGGCGTCACGCTCGTCACGGACGCCGACGCGATCGTCGTGCAGGGCCTGGCCGCGCCGACCGCCGAGCAGCTCGAGGCCGAGCTGGCGGAGTCCGAGGCCGAGCTCGGGGCCGGTGCCGCCGGAGCGGCCGAGCAGCAGCAGGAGACCGTCGACGCCGCGGGCAGCGAGTCCGACGCCGCGGGCGAGGGCGACGTCGTCGCAGAGACGGACGCGCCGAAGTCCGAGACGCCGGCGGAGTAGTCGGTGGCCGACGAGCCCTGGCTCGTCGTCGGGCTCGGCAATCCGGGGCCGTCCTACGCGGGCAATCGGCACAACGCCGGCTTCCTGGTCGCCGACCTGCTCGCCGAGCGGATGGGCGCGCGGTTCAGGAAGGGCAGGACGAAGGCGGACGTCGTCGAGGGCCGGTTGGCCGGCGTGCGCGCGGTACTGGCGAAACCGCTGACGTACATGAACCTGTCCGGCGGCCCGACGGCGGCGCTGTGCAGCTTCTACAAGGTGCCCGTCGAGCGCGTCGTGGTCGTGCACGACGAGCTCGACATCCCCTACGGCGCCGTGCGACTCAAGCGCGGCGGCGGCGACAACGGCCACAACGGGCTGCGCAGCATCACCTCGGCGCTCGGCAGCCGCGACTACCTGCGGGTGCGGTTCGGCATCGGCCGGCCGCCGGGCCGGCAGGACCCGGCGGACTACGTGCTCAAGGACTTCTCGGCGACCGAGCGCAAGGAGCTCGACCTCTACGTCGACCGCGCCGCGGACGCCGTCGAGGCCCTGCTGACGGGCCCGCTGGAGTCGGCGCAGAACACGTTCCACGCGCTGACGTGATCGCCCGGCTGTCCGTCGCGCTCGTCCTGCTGACGTCCGCGGCCGTGCTGGTGCTCGAGATCCTCGTCGTGCGGCTCGTGGCGCCGTACGTCGGGCTGACGCTCGAGACCTACACCGCCGCGATCGGCGTCGCGCTCGCCGCCATCGCGGCGGGCGCGGCCGCGGGCGGGCGGCTCGCCGACCGGCTCGACCCGCGGCTGTGGCTGGGCGCGGCGACTGCGCTCGGCGGTGTGCTCGTGCTCCTGGCCCGGCCGCTCGTGCTGCTGCTCGGCGAGGCGTTCCGCGGCACCGGTCCCGTCGGCAGCTTCGTGCTCGTCGCGGCGGCCGTCGGGCCGGCGGCCGCCGTGCTGTCCGCCGTGTCGCCGGGCGTCGTGAAGCTGCGGCTGCGCACCCTCGACGAGACGGGGCAGACGGTCGGCCGGCTCTCCGCGGTCGGCACCCTCGGCGCGCTGGCGGGCACGTTCCTCACCGGGTTCGTCCTGCTC
>DATMJH010000028.1:0-2812 GCA_035554015.1 Mycobacteriales bacterium | reverse complement strand
CACGGGGCTCATCCCACTCACGGGCGTGACGCTGCCGTGGCTGTCGTACGGCGGGTCGAGCATCGTCGCGAACTGGGCGCTCGTCGCGCTGCTGCTGCGGGTCAGCGATGCCGCCCGGCGGCCGGCGCCGGCGCCGGTGGCGCCGGAGAAGGTGCGGTCGGCCATCGAGGAGGCCCGCACGCAGGTGGTGCGGCGCCCATGAGTGGAGTCTGCGGGCGGAGCCCCGCGACGAAGGAGCGGCCGCTCCGGCCGCGTGCGGAGCGAGCAGAGACGGCATCGACCACCTGGAGCACCTCGTGAACCGGCCGCTGCGCCGCGTCGGCCTGGCCGTCCTGCTGCTGTTCGCCGCGCTCATGGTGCGGGCGAACTGGGTGCAGGTGGTCAAGGCCGGCGACTACCGCGACGACCCGCTCAACGCCCGGGTGCTCGTGCGCACCTACGAGCGCGAACGCGGGCCCATCAGCGTGCAGGCCGGCGCCGAGCAGGTGCGCATCGCGTTCTCCGAGGAGACCGACGGCCGGCTGAAGTACGTGCGGCGCTACCCGGCGGCGGCCACCTACGCGCACGTCACCGGCTTCGTCTCGCTGGTCTACGGCACGCCGCAGGGCATCGAGCGGGCCGAGGACCGGGTGCTGTCGGGCGAGGACGACCGGCTGTTCGTCCGCCGGCTGTCCGACTACGTCACCGGACGTGAGCCGGCCGGTGGCTCGGTCCTGCTCACGATCAACCCGGCCGCGCAGGAGGCCGCCGCCGCCGGCCTGGCCGGCAAGCGGGGCGCCGTCGTCGCGCTCGACCCGAAGACCGGGGCGGTGCTGGCGATGGCGTCGGCGCCGACGTTCGACCCGGCGCGGCTCAGCTCGCACGACCCGGCGGCCGTCCGGGCCTACTACGCCGAGCTCGAGGCAGCCGAGGGCGACCCGCTCGTCAACCGGGCGATCAGCGCGACCTACCCGCCGGGGTCGACCTTCAAGGTCGTCACCGCGGCGGCCGCGCTCGAGTCCGGCGAGATCACGGCCGACACGCCGGTGCCGTCGCCGCGGGTGCTCGACCTGCCGCAGACGACGGCGAGCCTGCGGAACTTCGGCGGCGGCTCCTGCGGGGGCGAGACGTCCACCCTGCCGGAAGCGCTCGAGATCTCCTGCAACACCTACTTCGGCAACCTCGGGCTGCGGATCCCCGACCAGCTGCGCGAGACGGCGCGCGCCTTCGGCTTCGACGAGGGCGGCCTCGAGGCGCCGACCCGCGTGGCCGAGAGCCGCTACCCGGACGAGACCAACCCGCCGCAGGCCGCCCAGTCCGCGATCGGCCAGTTCGACGTGCGGGCGACGCCGCTGCAGATGGCGCTCGTGGCGGCCGGCATCGCCAACGGCGGGTCGATCATGGAGCCGTACCTGGTGCGCGAGGTCCAGGCGCCGGATCTGTCGGAGCTGTCCAGCGCCGACCCCGAGGAGTGGCGCCGCGCGACGTCGCCGGAGATCGCCGGCCAGGTCGCCGCGGCCATGGAGCGGGTCGTCGCCTCCGGCAGCGGCACCGCGGCGCAGATCGCCGGCCTCCGCGTCGCCGGCAAGACCGGCACGGCGCAGCACGCCGAGAACCGCCCCCCGCACGCCTGGTTCATCGGCTTCGCGCCCGCCGACGACCCGCAGGTGGCGGTCGCCGTCGTCATCGAGGACGGCGGGTCGCTGGGGTCGGAGGCGACGGGCGGTCGGCTGGCGGCGCCCATCGCCCGCGACGTGATGCGGGCGGTGCTGGGCCGATGACCACACCGGACGGCACCGCCCCCCGCATCCTCGGCGGTCGGTACGAGCTCGGCGAGCGGATCGGCCGCGGCGGCATGGCCGAGGTGCACCGCGGCGTCGACGTGCGGCTGGGCCGCGACGTCGCCGTCAAGGTGCTGCGGGCCGACCTCGCCCGCGACCCGTCCTTCCAGTCGCGGTTCCGCCGGGAGGCGCAGGCTGCGGCCTCGCTCAACGCACCGTCGATCGTCGCGGTCTACGACACCGGCGAGGACGGGCCACCCGAGGCACGGGTGCCCTACATCGTCATGGAGCACGTCGAGGGGCAGACGCTGCGGGACGTGCTCGTCGACGGCGGCCGGCTGATGCCGGAGCGGGCGCTCGAGATCACCGCCGACATCTGCGGGGCGCTCGACGTCGCCCACCGGGCCGGCATCGTGCACCGCGACATCAAGCCCGGCAACGTCATGCTGACACCCGCCGGCGAGGTCAAGGTCATGGACTTCGGCATCGCCCGGGCCGCGGCCGACACCTCGGTGACGATGACGCAGACGGCCGCGGTGATCGGCACCGCCGCGTACCTGTCGCCCGAGCAGGCCCGCGGCGAGCACGTCGACGCCCGCAGCGACCTGTACTCGACCGGCTGCCTGCTCTACGAGCTGCTCACCGGCGCTCCGCCCTTCACCGGCGACAGCCCGGTCGCCGTCGCGTACCAGCACGTGCGCGAGGATCCCGACCCGCCGTCGACCTACGACCCGTCGATCTCGGCCGACGTCGACGCGGTGGTTCTCAAGGCGATGGCCAAGAACCCGGCCAACCGCTACCAGAGCGCGCTCGAGATGCGCGAGGACCTGCTGCGCGCCGCCGGCGGGCAGGCGGTGCTCGCCACGCCGGTCATGGACGCGCCGACGACGCTCGCGCCGGCGGCCGTCGTCGCGCCGGCGCCCCGCGACCAGCGCAGCCGGCGCGGGCTGGCGTACGGGCTGTTCGCGCTGCTGCTCGTCGCCGTCGCCCTCGGCGTCGCGCTGCTCGTGCGCGGCGTGCTGGGCGAGGACACCGACCTCGTCCCCTGTCTC
>DATMJH010000027.1:0-3264 GCA_035554015.1 Mycobacteriales bacterium | reverse complement strand
CCCGTCACCGCGGCGAACGCGTTGACGGCCGCCCCGCCGGCGAGGAAGTTGCCGACCATCTGCGCCGTGACCTCCTGCGGCCACGGCGAGACGCCCTGCGCGTGGACGCCGTGGTCGGCGGCGAAGACCGCGACGGCGGCGGGCGCGGGCAGCGGCGGCGGGCACGTGCCGGCCAGGCCGCACAGCTGCACCCCGACGTCCTCGAGGACGCCGAGCGAGCCCCGCGGCTTGGTCAGCCGGTCCTGCCGCTCGCGCGCGGCGGCCAGGGCGTCGCCGTCCGCCGGCCGGACGGCGACGACGGTCTGCTCGAGCAGTCCCACGGCTCCCTCTCCTCGCGATCTTCGTCGTGTGCTCGCTCCCGGCGCCGTGCCCACGAGCACAAGACGAAGATCGGCGCGGGGAGCAGGGGTCAGCGGACCGTCACGTCCTGCACGGGCAGGTACACCTGGCCGCCGGACGCCGTGAACTCCGCCGACTTCTCCGCCATCCCGGCCGCGAGCGCCTCCTGCTCGGCCAGGCCCTTCTCCTCGGCGTACCGGCGCACGTCCTGGCTGATGCGCATGGAGCAGAAGTGCGGCCCGCACATCGAGCAGAAGTGCGCCGTCTTGGCCGGTGCCGCCGGCAGCGTCTCGTCGTGGTAGTCGCGGGCCCGCGTCGGGTCGAGCGAGAGGTTGAACTGGTCCTCCCACCGGAACTCGAAGCGCGCGTCCGACAGCGCGTCGTCCCACGCCTGCGCGCCGGGGTGGCCCTTGGCGAGGTCGGCCGCGTGCGCCGCGATCTTGTAGGTGATGACGCCGTCCTTGACGTCGTCGCGGTCGGGCAGCCCGAGGTGCTCCTTGGGGGTGACGTAGCAGAGCATCGCGGTGCCGAACCAGCCGATCATCGCCGCGCCGATGGCGCTGGTGATGTGGTCGTAGCCCGGCGCGACGTCGGTCGTGAGCGGGCCGAGGGTGTAGAACGGCGCTTCCTTGCAGACCTCCAGCTGGAGGTCCATGTTCTCTTTGATCTTGTTCATCGGCACGTGGCCGGGGCCCTCGACCATGCACTGCACGTCGTGCTCCCACGCCACCTGCGTCAGCTCGCCGAGCGTGCGCAGCTCGCTGAACTGCGCCTCGTCGTTGGCGTCGGCGATGCTCCCCGGCCGCAGCCCGTCGCCGAGCGAGAAGGTGACGTCGTACTGCGCCATCAGCTCGCACAGCTCGGCGAAGTGCGTGTAGAGGAAGTTCTCCTCGTGGTGCGCCAGGCACCAGGCCGCCATGATCGAGCCACCGCGGCTGACGATGCCGGTCTTGCGCTTCGCGGCCATCGGGACGTAGCGCAGCAGCACCCCCGCGTGCACGGTGATGTAGTCGACGCCCTGCTCGAACTGCTCGACGCAGGTGTCGCGGTAGACCTCCCACGACAGGTCTTCCGCCTTGCCGTTCACCTTCTCGAGCGCCTGGTAGATCGGCACCGTGCCGATCGGCACCGGACTGTTGCGCAGCACCCACTCGCGGGTGGTGTGGATGTTGCGGCCGGTCGACAGGTCCATGACCGTGTCGGCGCCCCAGCGGGTCGCCCACGTCATCTTCTCCACCTCCTCCTCGATCGAGGAGGCGACGGCGCTGTTGCCGATGTTCGCGTTGACCTTGACGAGGAAGTTGCGGCCGATCGCCATCGGCTCGGTCTCGGGGTGGTTGACGTTCAGCGGCAGCACGGCCCGGCCGCGGGCCACCTCGTCGCGGACGTGCTCGGGCGTGCAGCCCTCGCGCAGCGCGACGAACTCCATCTCCGGCGTGACGTCGCCGCGGCGGGCGTACGCGAGCTGGGTGACGACGGCGCCGTCCTTCGCGCGGCGCGGGCGGTGCTCCTGCGCGAAGACGGCGTCGAGGTTGCGGGTGTCGTGCGCCTTGAGCCCGTTGTCGACCGGCAGGACCGGCCGGCCGTCGTAGGCCTCGGTGTCGGCGCGCTCGGCGATCCACGGCTCGCGCAGCCGGGGCAGGCCCAGTCGGACGTCGGTGCGCAGCGTCGGGTCGGTGTACGGACCGCTGGTGTCGTAGAGGACGACGCTGTCGCCGGTCGACAGCGGCACCTCGCGCATCGGCACCCGCAGGTCGGGACGGCTCCCCTGCAGCCAGGTCTTGCGGCTGCCGGGGAACGGCACGCCGGTGCCGGTGGTCGGTCGGTCCTCGATGGCGGTCATGGCCGCTCCTCCCTACGCCGGTACGAACCGGATCAGGTGCGAACGGTCGGCGGCCGGTCCTGCCGCCCTCTCGGCCTCGGCGCGAGGCTCCCGCGGGTCAGGTCCGGACCCTACGCCCCGTCGGGGGTCAGCGCTGCCGCCGCTGCGGTACGCGCTGTCCGCGCTGCGGTACGTTGCCCCGGCCAAGCGCGTCGTCGACGAGGAAGCCGGTGAGAGGCCGGCGCGGTCCCGCCACTGTGACCGGGGAGCAACCCTCCACGCACGACCACCGCCTCACCGCGGGAAGGTCGGGGGGAAGGCAGCGATCCGGGAGCCAGGAGACTCGGGGCGACGCGGACACCGACCAGGGGCGGACGACCCCGGAAGGAACCCGATGACCACTCCCGCCGCACCGGCTCCCCAGTCCTCCGCGCGCTCGCTCGTCCTGAACGGGCTGCTGCCCGCGCTGGTCGCGACCCTCGCGCTGTTCGCGGTCGGGTTCGACCAGGGCCAGATCACCTCCGCGCTCGCCGCCGGCGTCGACGACCTGCTCGTGCACGAGCTGTTCCACGACGCCCGGCACATGCTCGGCTTCCCCTGCCACTGAGGGCGGGGACATGCACTCTCCGTTCCTGCGCGGTGCGCTGAGCGGAGCGGCCGCCGGCCTGCTCGCCGCCACCGTCGCGTTCTTCCTGCTCGAGCCCGCGCTGCGCGCTGCGATCGCCCTGGAGGGCGGTGGCGACGACGGGCTGGTCAGCCGGTCGGTGCAGGAGCGGCTCGGCGCGCCGCTCGGCTTCGTCGTCACCGGCGTCGCGTTCGGGCTGGTGCTGGCTGCGGTGGACCGCGCGGTGCGCCCCGGAGGGTCGCCCTGGACCCGCTCGCTGGTGCTGGCCGGCGCGCTGTTCACGGCCGTCGTCGCCGTGCCGCAGCTGCGCTACCCGGCCAACCCGCCGGGCGTGGGTGACCCCGAGACCATCGGCGACCGCACCGGTGCCTACCTGCTCGCCGTCGCCGTCGGCATCGCCGTGGTCGGCCTGACCCTCACCACCCTGCGCCGCATGCACGACGCGCACGAGCTGACACCGGGCCGCCAGGTCGCCGTC
>DATMJH010000026.1:0-8128 GCA_035554015.1 Mycobacteriales bacterium | reverse complement strand
GGACAACCCCGAGGGCATCGGCGGCGTCGAGCACCTCGCCGGCAAGACCGTCTGCAGCCAGGAGGGCTCCACGTCGGCGGAGAACATCCGCGAGCAGGCGCCGGAGGCCAAGCTCGTCCTGCTCGGCGGGTACAAGGAGTGCGCCGACGCCATGCGCGACGGCACGGACGGCATCGTCGCGGTGAGCACGGACGACACCATCCTGCTCGGCATCGCCGCCGAGAGCCCCGACGACTTCGAGGTCGTGGGCAACCCCTTCACCGAGGAGCAGTACGGCATCGGCGTCCCGGAGGGCCAGGAGGAGTTCTGCGAGTTCATCAACGAGGTGCTGGCGGAGAAGGTCGAGGACGGCTCGGTGCAGAAGGCCTGGGACGCCACGGCGGGCAAGGGCCAGGAGCGCGAGATCGAGTCGCTCGAGCCGTGGGGCTGCGACACCTGATTCGCCCACTCTGACCCACCGCCGCAGGAGGACCCGTGGAGTTCGTCGTCGAGAACCTCGACGTGTTCCTCGAGGGCTTCCTGCGGACGGTGAACCTGACGCTGCTCGCGGCGGCGGGGGCGCTCGTCCTGGGCACCCTCGTCGCCGCGATGCGCGTCAGCCCGCTGCCGCCGCTGCGCTGGGCCGCCGTGGGCTACGTGGAGACGGTGCGGAACACGCCGCTCACCGTCGTGTTCGCCCTGTCGGTCTTCGGGCTGCCGAAGGCGGGCGTCGGGTTCAGCTTCTTCGAGTTCGCGCTGCTGGCCCTGTCGCTCTACACCGGCACGTTCGTCGCCGAGGCCGTGCGTTCCGGCATCAACTCCGTCGCCACCGGCCAGGCCGAGGCCGCGCGCTCGTTGGGCATGACCTTCGGCCAGACGCTGCGCCTCGTCGTGCTGCCGCAGGCCTTCCGCAGCATCGTGCCGCCGCTGGCGAGCGTGTTCATCGCGCTGCTGAAGAACTCCAGCATCGCGTCGGCGTTCGGCGTCGCCGAGGCGACGTCGACCATGGGCACGCTGATCGAGCGCAACGCCAGCGAGGTCCTCTGGGCCCTCACCGCCACCGCGGTCGGGTACGTGGTGCTGGCGCTGACGGCGAGCCTGGCCTTCAGCCGGCTGGAGCGAGCGCTGGCGGTGGCCAGGTGAGCACCAGCGTCCTCTACGACGTCCCGGGCCCGCGGGCACGCCGTCGCACCCTCATCGGCAGCCTCGTCGCGCTGGTGCTGCTCGGGCTGCTGCTGCTCGTCGTCGTGCGCAGGCTGGCCGACAAGGGGCAGTTCGAGGCCGACCTGTACCGCCCGTTCCTGGAGGAGCCGGACCTCTACCGGCGTCTCGGTGAGGGGCTCCGCAACACCCTGAAGGCCGCCGGGTACGGGCTCGTCCTGGCGTCGCTCACCGGCATCCTGCTCGCCTTCGGACGGCTGGCCCACCTGCGGCTGGTGCGGCTGCCTGCCGTCCTGGTGATCGAGTTCTTCCGGGCGACGCCGCTGCTGCTGCTGATCTTCGCCTTCTTCCTCGCGCCGCCGATCCTGTTCGACGTCGACGTCCCCGCGCTGTGGGCGCTCGTGCTGGGGCTCACGCTCTACAACGGCGCCGTCATCGCCGAGATCGTGCGAGCCGGCATCCTGTCGCTGCCCTCGGGGCAGACGGAGGCGGCCCTGGCCATCGGCCTGACGCGCGGCCAGACGATGCGCACGATCCTGCTCCCGCAGGCGGTGCGGATCATGCTGCCCGCGCTGATCAGCCAGCTGGTCGTGCTGCTGAAGGACACCTCGCTCGGCTTCATCGTCGGTTTCGAGGAGCTGCTGCGGGTCGGCGGGCAGCTCCGCCAGTTCCTCGACAACCCGATCCAGATGTACGTGGCCGTCGCCCTCATCTACATCGTCATCAACATCACCCTCGGGCGGGTCGCCTCGTGGCTCGAGGGACGGCAGCGCCAGCGCTTCGGCGCCGTCGTCGGGACACCGCCCGGCGGCGTCGGGATGGAGCAGGGCGGCGCCCCGGCCGCCTGACCCCGACCCCGACGGGAGGGCTCCCGACGGGTCCCCCGCCGCGCGAACCCGACGGGAGGGCTCCAGGCGGGAACGACGGAGGGGCGGCCCGACCTCACGGCAGGACCGCCCCTCGGCGACGTCGTCGGCTAGGCCGGCGGGTTGAAGTGCGCGGCCAGCGCCATGATCTCGTCGGTCGTGGAGCCGGGGACGATGAAGCCCTCGGTGCTCTGGATCTGCTCGAGGTTGGCCTGGATGTCCTCGGCGGTGGGCTTGGCGCCCTGGCCGGCGAACCAGCCCTGGCCGAGCGTCCAGTTGACGGCGGCGTAGCGGCCGCCGGCGGCGCTGAACGCGCCGTGCGTGATGGTGTTCGCCTCGCTGCACAGGAAGGTGACCATCGGGGTCACCAGCTCGGGTGCGAGGTAGTTGGCGAAGTCGCCGAGCAGCTCCTCGGTCATGCGGGTCTTCGCGACCGGCATGATCACGTTCGACAGGATGCCAGCACGGGCGCCCTCCACCGCGATGGTGTTCGACAGCCCGACCAGGCCCATCTTGGCGGCGGCGTAGTTGGTCTGGCCGAAGTTGCCGAAGGTCGCGTTGCTCGCGGTGAAGATGAAGCGGCCGTAGCCGTTCTCCTTCATCACCCTGAACGCCGGGCGGCTGACGTAGAAGGCGCCCATGAGGTGGACGTCGATGACGGCCTGCAGGTCCTCCCACTCCATCTTCACGAAGCTCTTGTCGCGCAGGATGCCCGCGTTGTTGATGACGACGTCGACCTTGCCGAAGGCGTCCACGGCGGTCTTGACGATGCTCTCGCCGCCCTCGGGGCTGCTGACCGAGTCGTAGTTCGGGACGGCCTCGCCGCCGTTGGCCTTGATCTCGTCGACGACCTTCTGGGCCGCCGTGTCGTCGCCGCCCTTGCCGTCGACGCTGCCGCCCAGGTCGTTGACGACGACGGACGCGCCGCGCGCGGCCAGGTCCAGGGCGTACGTGCGGCCGAGGCCTCCGCCGGCACCGGTGACGATCGCCACGCGGCCGTCGAAGCTGATCTCGCTCAAGTGGTTCTCCTCCAAGGGTCGGACGGGTCGCCGGCAAGTCTCCCGCGCCGGGTCCGCGCCCCTCCCGGCGGGGGCCTGAGCGCCGGCGTGAGAGGCTCCGGCACCGCCATCGCAGCCCCCTAGGAGGATCCGTCGTGAGCGACCCCATCTACCGCGTCACCGAGGTCGTCGGCTCGTCGTCCGAGTCGGTGCAGCAGGCGATCCGCAACGGCATCGAGCGGGTGGCCCGCACCGTGCGCAACGTCGAGTGGTTCGAGACCACCGAGATCCGCGGCCGGGTCGAGGACGGCCAGATCGTGGCCTTCCAGGTGGGCCTGAAGGTCGGCTTCAAGCTCGAGGGCTGACCCCGCCTCGGGACGTCAGGAACCTGGAGCAGGTGCAGGCTCAGATCTCCTGACGCAAGGCTTCTCCTGAGGCAAGGCTCAGGTGTCGTCGGAGCGGAAGACCCGGATGGCGCTGCCCAGCCAGGTCCGCGGCACGTACTTGCGGTCGACGACGCGCTCCTTCATGGGGATGAGCCCGTTGTCGGTGATCTTGATGCCCTCGGGGCACACCTCGGTGCAGCACTTGGTGATGTTGCACATGCCGAGTCCGAACTCGTCCTGGGCGACCCGCCGCCGGTCCACCTGGTCGAGCGGGTGCATGTCGAGCTCGGCGATGCGCATGAGGTAGCGCGGGCCGGCGAAGGCGCGCTTGTTGTCCTCGTGGTCACGGATGACGTGGCAGGTGTTCTGGCACAGGTAGCACTCGATGCACTTGCGGAACTCCTGGGAGCGCTCGACGTCGATCTGCGCCATCCGGTGGTTGCCGTCAGGGTCGCGCTCGGGCGGCACGAACGCCGGGATCTGCGCCGCCTTCTCGTAGTTGTACGAGACGTCGGTGACCAGGTCGCGGACGACCGGGAACGCCCGCAGCGGCGTGACGGTGACGGTCTCGGCCCGGTCGAAGGTCCCCATCCGGGTGAGGCACATCAGCCGCGGGCGACCGTTGATCTCGGCGCTGCAGGAGCCGCACTTGCCGGCCTTGCAGTTCCAGCGGACGGCGAGGTCTGGCGCCTGGGTGGCCTGCAGCCGGTGGATGACGTCGAGGACGACCTCGCCCTCGTTCACCTCGACGGTGAAGTCCTGCAGCCCGCCGTCGGTGTCGTCCCCGCGCCAGATCCGGAAGGAGGCGTCGTAGCCCATCGGTTCCTCTACTCCTCGAAGATCTCGGCGAGCTCGGGCGGCATCTGCGGCAGCGGCTTGTGCGTCAGCACGACGTCCTCGCCCTCGAGCGAGCAGATGACGTTGATCTTGGCCCACTCGTCGGACGGCCCGGGGAAGTCGTCGCGGGTGTGCCCGCCGCGGCTCTCCTCCCGCTCGAGCGCCGCGCGGGCGATGCACTCCGAGACCCGCAGCATGTTCGGCAGGTCGAGGGCGAGGTGCCAGCCGGGGTTGTAGCGGCGGTCCCCCTCGACGGTGAGCGCCTTGGCGCGGCGCTTGAGCTCGTCGATCTTGTCGAGCGCGCCGCGCATCTCGTCCGCGGTGCGGATGATGCCGACCAGCTCGTGCATCGTCTTCTGCAGCTCCTGCTGGATCGTGTACGGGTTCTCGCCGCCGGCCCGCGCGAACGGGGCGAACGCGTCCTGCGCCGCCTCGCGGACGTCGGCGTCGGCGAGGAACGCCCCGCGGTCGCGCAGCTGCAACCCGCGCTCGGCGGCCGCGGCGCCGGCCCGCCGGCCGAACACCAGCAGGTCCGACAGCGAGTTGCCGCCGAGGCGGTTCGAGCCGTGCATGCCGCCGGCCACCTCACCGGCGGCGTAGAGCCCCGGCACGGTGGACTGCGCGGTCTCCGGGTCGACCTCGACGCCGCCCATCACGTAGTGGCAGGTCGGCCCGACCTCCATCGGCTCGGCGGTGATGTCGACCTCCGCCAGCTCCTTGAACTGGTGGTACATCGACGGCAACCGCTTGGTGATGTACGCGGCGTCGTGGCGCGAGGCGATGTCGAGGAACACGCCGCCGTGCGGCGATCCGCGGCCGGCCTTGACCTCGCTGTTGATGGCCCGGGCGACCTCGTCGCGGGGCAGCAGCTCAGGCGGGCGGCGGTTGTTCTTCTTGTCGGTGTACCAGCGGTCCGCCTCCTCCTCGGTCTCCGCGGTCTCCTTGCGGAAGTAGTCCGGGATGTAGTCGAACATGAAGCGGTTGCCGGCCGAGTTCTTGAGGATGCCGCCGTCGCCGCGCACCGACTCGGTGACCAGGATCCCCTTCACCGACGGCGGCCAGACCATGCCGGTCGGGTGGAACTGCACGAACTCCATGTTCAGCAGCGTCGCGCCGACCGTCAGCGCCAGCGAGTGGCCGTCGCCGGTGTACTCCCAGCTGTTCGACGTGACGCTGAAGCTCTTGCCGATGCCCCCGGTGGCGAGCACCACCGACGGCGCCTGCCAGGTGATGAACGTCCCAGTGCTGCGGCGGTAGCCGAACGCGCCGGCGATGCTGCCGTCGGCGTGGGTGAACAGCTTGGTGACCGTGCACTCCATGTAGACGTCGATGCCCAGCGCCACGGCCCGCTGCTGCAGGGTGCGGATCAGCTCGAGGCCGGTGCGGTCGCCGACGTGCGCCAGCCGGGCGTAGCGGTGCCCACCGAAGTCACGCTGGGAGATGAGCCCGTCCTTGGTGCGGTCGAACAGCGCACCCCAGTCCTCGAGCTCGTGGATCCGGTCCGGCGCCTCCTGCGCGTGCAGCTGCGCCATCCGCCAGTTGTTGAGCATCTTCCCGCCGCGCATGGTGTCGCGGAAGTGCACCCGCCAGCTGTCCTCGGGATAGACGTTGCCCATCGCCGCGGCCGCGCCGCCCTCGGCCATGACGGTGTGCGCCTTGCCCAGCAGGGACTTGCAGACGACGGCGGTGCGCGCCCCCGCCTCGTGCGCCTCGATGGCGGCCCGCAGTCCTGCGCCTCCGGCGCCCACGACGACGACGTCGTAGAAGCCGCGCTCCAGCTCGGTCATCGCTCCGCTCTCAGAACAGGATGGGGTCGGTGATGGCGCCGGTCGACAGCAGCCGCACGTACAGGTCGGCACCGGCCACCACGAACAGGCTCACCCACGCCCACCTCATGTGCCGGGCGTTCTGCTTGCTCACCCAGGTCCACAGCCGGTAGCGCACCGGGTGCCGGGAGAAGTGCACGAGCCGGCCGCCGATGAGGTGGCGGCAGGAGTGGCACGACAGCGAGTACATGAGCAGCAGGAACGCGTTGACGAACAGGATCACCGCGCCGAGGCCGAGGTAGTTGCCGTCGTCGCGGGCCCAGATCGAGTGGGCGGCGTCGTAGAACAGGATGATCGGGTAGAGCAGGCCGAGGTAGAAGAAGTACCGGTGCAGGTTCTGGAAGATGAGCGGGAAGCGGGTCTCGCCCTTGTACGTGCGGTGCGGCTCGGCGACGGCGCAGGCCGGCGGCGACATCCAGAACGAGCGGTAGTAGGCCTTCCGGTAGTAGTAGCAGCTCATCCGGAAGCCGAGCGGGATGACGAGGATGTACAGCGCGGGGCTGATGAACGCCGGCCCGGGGATGAGCACCGGGAACGCCGTGTCCTCGCAGCCGGTGGCCAGGCACGGCGAGTAGAACGGCGACAGGTACGGCGAGGCGTAGTAGTGCGCGTTCTCGAACGCCCGCCACGTCGAGTAGACGACGAAGCCGACCAGCGTCGCCATGGTCGCCAGCGGCGGCAGCCACCAGTGGTCCTGGCGCAGCGTGCGGGCGGCGAGCCGGGCGCGGCCGCGGGCGCCGACGCCGTCGGGCGCGATCTGCTGGCCGCCCGTCGCGCCGCGGGCAGCCGTGGTGTCGGCGGTCATCGGGTGTGGAAGTCCGAGCGGCCGAGGCCCTCGTCCTCGGCATCCATCCAGAAGCTGTGGTCGTAGTCGCGGTCCTCGATGACCTCGAGCGGCCGGACCGGTGCCGGCGGCGCCGGGTCGGCCGTCCCGCAGAGCAGCTCGAGGTCCTCGGCCAGGCGGTCGGCGTCGAGCTGCAGCCGGCGGGCGTCGACGGAGTCGCCGTAGTGGCGGGCGACCGCCTGCACCGCCCGTTCGAGCGCGCGCACCGCCTCACGCGCGGTGGCGACGTCCTCCTGCACCGACATCCGAGCGACCTCCACGCGACGCGGGTGTGTGTGTCGCATCCAACACTGCATGCCCGGGTCGTGGGAAGCGGGCCCGGCGGCGCGCCGCCCCGGCTCGCGCAGCTCAGCGGCGCTGGCTGCTCCGCGGCCAGGGCCCGGGAGGCCAGGGCTCGTCGGGGTAGGGCTCCTGGCGGAGGGGCTCCTGGCCGACGCCACGGCCCTCCCCGGTGTCGAGCAGCCGGCCGAACAGCGACCGGTAGTGCACCAGCGCCTGGCGCAGCTGATCGGTCGTCGCCTCGCCCCGGTCGTTGAGGGCGGCGATCCGCTGTGCCGAGCGGTACTCGACCATGACCTCGGTCGGGTCGAACGGCACGACGCCGCGCTCGTCCACCGGGTAGCCGCGCTCGCGCAGCACCTCCGTCACCAGCGCATGGGCGGCGTCGACGGCGGCGTCCGGCCGCTCGACGAAGTCCTCCTGCACCTGCCGCCACCGGGCCTGGAAGCGACGGCGGTGCGCCGGCGGCAGGTCACGCACCTGCACCCCGTCCCGCCGCCGAGCGCTCCGCTCATCGGAGGCCGCCGGGCCGGCAGCGCGGCTCCGGGCCGGCGCGGAGGGCTGCTGCTGGCGGCGGCCGTGCAGCGCGGCGACGAGCAGGCCCAGCGCCGTGACGGCGAGTGCCCAGGTGACGACGAGGGGGACGAGGGTGGCGGTGTCCATGGCGGGCGGGGGCTCCTCCGGAGGGGACGGACGACCCCTCTGACGTGCCCGGCCGGGACGAGTCGCAGGCTGGCCCGCCGGCCAGACCTGCCTGCCGGACCAACCGGCGCGAAGGCGGGCAGAGCGGGACGTGTCGACCGTGCCGGGTGCCGGCCGGCCCGGTCAGCCGCAGGCGGGAGCGGCGGGCTGCGGGGCGGGACGCCCGACCTGCGGCATGCCGAGCGCGACACCGCCGGTACGCGGGGCACGCCCGGCCTCCCACGCGTCGCCGGCGGCGGTGCGGCGGACG
>DATMJH010000025.1:0-4830 GCA_035554015.1 Mycobacteriales bacterium | reverse complement strand
ACGCGGACTGGGGCGAGATCCGGCTCACCCACGCCGGCCGCAGCATCGTCACGCGCGAGTCGCTGTCGGAGCTCACCAGCGCCGTGGCCATGAGCCGCTGTGACGACAAGCGGATCACCCGCCGTATCTGCCAGGCCGCGGGGCTGTCCGTACCGCGCGGCCGCACCGCCACCGGCGACGAGGACGACGTCGCGTTCCTGAACGAGGTCGGTGACGTCGTCGTCAAACCGGCCCGCGGGGAGCAGGGCCAGGGCATCACGGTCGGCGTCAGCGAGCCGTACGAGATGGACCGCGCCGTCGCCCTCGCCCGGCAGTTCTGCCCCGACGTCCTGCTCGAGGAGCGCACCGAGGGTGAGGACCTGCGCATCGTCGTCATCGGTCACGAGGTCGTGGCGGCTGCCGTGCGCCGCCCCGCGGCGGTGCTGGGCGACGGCGTCACGCCGCTGCGCGAGCTCATCGAGGCGCAGAGCCGCCGGCGACAGGCCGCCACCGGCGGCGAGTCGCGCATCCCGCTCGACGACGGCACCGAGCAGACCGTGGCGGCCGCGGGGTACTCGCTCGACGACGTGCTCGGGATCGGGCAGGAGCTGGCGGTGCGCCGCACCGCGAACCTGCACACGGGTGGCACGATCCACGACGTGACACCCCAGCTGCATCCCGCGCTCGCCGAGGCGGCCGTCCAGGCCAGCCGGGCGCTCGACATCCCGGTGACCGGCCTGGACTTCCTCGTCCCTGACGTCGCCGGCGCCGACTACGTGCTGATCGAGGCGAACGAGCGGCCGGGCCTGGCCAACCACGAGCCGCAGCCGACGGCCGAGCGGTTCGTCGACCTGCTGTTCCCGGAGACCACCGCCGTGCCGGGCTGGCGCCGTTCCGCCACGGCGCCGTCGCCGTGATCCGGGAGGCCCCCGAGCCGCAGCGGCTGCCCATCGACATGGACTACGTGCAGGACGTGCTCCTGCACCTGCTGCGCACGCCGTCGCCCACCGGGCGCACCGACGAGGTGGTGCAGTACATCGGCGAGCTGGTCATGGACCTCGGGCTCGACCTCAGCGTCACCCGGCGAGGCGTTCTCAACGCGACGCTGCCCGGCAAGCGCAGCCGCCCGGACCGCGCCATCGCGGTGCACGCCGACACGATCGGCTGCATGGTCACCCGGCTCAAGGACAACGGCCGGCTCGCCGTCACGCAGCTGGGCACCCACAGCGCGCGGTTCGCCGAGGGCGCCCACGTCACGATCTTCACCGACACCCCGGGGCTGACGCACACCGGCACGGTGCTGCCGCTGAAGTCGAGCGGGCACCAGTACGGCGACGAGGTCGACACCCAGGGCGTCGGCTGGCCGCTGGTCGAGGTGCGCGTGGACTCGCAGGTGTTCGACGCCGCCGGGCTGGCCGAGCTCGGCATCCAGGTCGGCGACTTCGTGGCACTCGAGGCGAACCCGGTGGTGACGGCCACGGGGTACATCAAGAGCCGGCACCTCGACGACAAGGCAGGCGTCGCTGCGTGCCTCGGTGCCTTCAAGTCGCTGCTCGACGCCAAGGTGGTGCCGACCGTCAGCGCGCACCTGCTCGTCACCATCGCCGAGGAGGTCGGGCACGGCGCCACGCACGGCCTGGACACCGATGTCGCCGAGATGGTGGCCGTCGACAACGCTGTCGTCGCCGAGGGGCAGCAGTCGAGGGAGGACTGCGCGAACATCGCGCTGCTCGACTCCACCGGCCCGTTCGACTACCACTTCAGCCGCAAGCTGATCGCGCTGTGCCAGGACCACGGGGTACCGCACCGGCGCGACACCTTCCGCTTCTACCGCTCCGACGCCGCGAGCGCGGTGGAGGCCGGGCTGGAGATGCGCACGGCGCTGGTCGGGTTCGGCGTCGAGAGCTCGCACGGGCACGAGCGCACCCACCTCGACGGCGTCAAGCACGTCGCCGAGCTGCTCAGCCTGTACCTGCAGACCGACCTGACGTTCCCCGAGTGGGACCTGGACGAGCGCGGCCCGCTCGAGGGCTTCCCGAGCCGCAGCGTGCAGCCGACGCCGCTGGAGGACGTGCGGCCCTCGGCGCTGCCGTCGGGCGAGTACCCGGAGCTCGCGCCCGACGACCTCGCCTCCTAGCGCGGCGCCGGTCAGACCTCGACCCAGCCGAGGGTGCGCTCCACCGCCTTGCGCCAGCCGGCGTGCCCCGCGGCGCGCTGCTCGTCGGACCAGGTCGGCTCCCACCGCCGGTCCTCCTGCCAGTTCTCGCGCAGCTCGTCGGTGCTCGCCCAGAAGCCGACCGCCAGCCCGGCGGCGTACGCGGCACCGAGCGCCGTGGTCTCGGCCACCACCGGCCGGCTCACCGGGACACCGAGGATGTCGGCCTGCAGCTGCATGCACAGCTCGTTGGCCGTGACGCCGCCGTCCACCTTGAGCACGTCGAGGCGCACGCCGGAGTCCTGCTCCATCGCCTCGGCGACATCGCGGCTCTGGTAGCAGATCGCCTCGAGCGTCGCGCGGGCCAGGTGCGCGTTGGTGTTGAAGCGGGACAGGCCGACGATCGCGCCGCGGGCGTCGGAGCGCCAGTGCGGGGCGAACAGGCCGCTGAAGGCCGGCACGAAGTACATCCCGCCGTTGTCGTCCACCTGCCGGGCCAGCGCCTCGCTCTGCGCCGCGCCGCTGATGATGCCGAGCTGGTCGCGCAGCCACTGCACCGCGGAGCCGGTGACCGCGATCGCTCCCTCGAGCGCGTAGTGCACGGGCGCGTCGCCGAACCGGTAGCAGACCGTCGTCAGCAGCCCGGACTCCGACCGCACGAGCTTCTCGCCGGTGTTGAGCAGCAGGAAGTTGCCGGTGCCGTAGGTGTTCTTCGCCTCCCCCGGCGCGAAGCAGACCTGCCCGACCATCGCCGCCTGCTGGTCGCCGAGCGCCGCGGTCAGCGGCACGTCACCCCCGAGCGGCCCGGTGGTCCTCGTGGTCCCGTAGCCGCCGGGCTCCGACGACGACCTGATGGCCGGGAGCACCTCCCGCGGCACCTCGAACAGCGCCAGGAGCTCGTCGTCCCAGTCGAGCGTCTCGAGGTCCATGAGCATCGTGCGCGAGGCGTTCGTGACGTCGGTGACGTGCACGCCGCCGTCCGGGCCGCCGGTGAGGTTCCAGATCAGCCAGCTGTCGATCGTGCCGAAGGCGACCTCGCCCCTGTCCGCCCGCGCCCGCAGCCCGTCGACGTCCTCGAGCAGCCACTGCAGCTTGCCGCCGGCGAAGTAGGTGGCCGGCGGCAGGCCCGCCTTGCGGCGGATCACCTCGCCGGACCCGTCGCGCTCGAGGCGGGCGGCGATGCGGTCGGTGCGGGTGTCCTGCCACACGATCGCGTTGTGCAGCGGCCGCCCGGTGCGCCGGTCCCACACGACGGTGGTCTCCCGCTGGTTGGTGATGCCGATCGCCGCGAGGTCGGACGCCGCGAGCCCCTGCCTGGCCATCACCGTGCGCACGACCGTCTCCGTGCGTTCCCAGATCTCGAGCGGGTTGTGCTCGACCCAGCCGGCGCGCGGCAGGACCTGCTCGTGCTCGAGCTGGTGCCGCGCCACCTCCCGACCCGAGTGGTCGAAGAGCATGAAGCGAGTGCTCGTCGTGCCCTGGTCGACGGCTCCGACGAAGTCCGGCATGGGTGCGCGCTCCTCCCGCGAGCACCGGGCGGGCTCGCACGGTGCACGCTCCCAGACCGGCGTCGCCGTCCGCCCGGAGCCCTCCCGACGGTTCCGGCACCCACCGGCCCCGCAGCAACCACTCCACCCTCCCAACCGACCGGAGCCCTCCCGACGGTTGCAGGGGCGCGTGAATCCGTCGGGAGGGCTCCGGTCGGTTGGGGTGGGGTCACGAACGGCGGGGCCCGGGTTCGTGCGGGAGACGGCAGGAGGGCCCGGCGACGACGTCGAACTCCCCCGTCATGCGCCCCCGCCGCACGACCACCGCTCCGGGTGCCCGCTCGCGGGCGATCGGACTGGCCGTCGCCGCCTGCGTGCTGGCCAGCCCGCTCCTGCCCGCGTCCGCCGGCACGGCGGTCAGCGACGTCCTCGGCGCCGTCGTCGGCTCGCCGGAGCGCACGGTGCGCGCCGGCGTCGGCATCGTGGACGCCACCTGGAACGTCGGCGCCGCGGCGGGCCAGTACTCCGACCCCAACAGCTCGCTGGTCGAGAACGTCGGCACCGGCGGCGACGTCGACCCGCACGCCTTCTCGCGCATCAAGGAGAAGAGCTACGGCACCCACAGCCGGCTCACCGTCCGCGCGCTCGTGGTGGAGGGCACCGACGGTCAGCGGGTCGCGCTGCTCAAGAGCGACAACTACCTCGCGCAGGACCTGCTGCTGCGCCGCGTCGGCCAGCTGCTCGAGCAGGCCGGCAGCGGCGTCGCGTACGACGACATCCTGCACGCCGCCTCGCACAACCACTCCTCGCCCTACTACACGACCAGCTCGCCGGGCGTGTTCGTCTTCCAGGACGCGTTCGACCAGCGGATGTTCGAGTACCAGGCCCGCGCGTTCCGCGACGCGATCGTGGAGGCGGAGCAGGCGCTGCGGCCGGCCCGCATGGCCGCCCACACCGTCCAGCACAGCGCGTTCAAGGCCAACGTCGTCGGCCCGGCCACCGCCGACGACGGCACGCCGGCCGGCTACCCGCGCGAGTACGGCGACACCGGCGTCGTCGTGATGCGTTTCGACGAGCTGGTGCCGACCCCGGGCGGCCCGCTCCGCCCGGGGTCGGCACCAGCTCGTCGAAACGCATCACGACGACGCCGGTGTCGCCGTACTCGCGCGGGTAGCCGGCCGGCGTGCCGTCGTCGGCGGTGGCCGGGCC
>DATMJH010000024.1:0-9752 GCA_035554015.1 Mycobacteriales bacterium | reverse complement strand
CGTCTCGGCGGACAGGGCGGCCGCCGGGGTCTCCGGCAGTACCTCCAGCAGGTGCTTGCCCAGCCGCGCCTCGTCGGGCAGCGGGATGGGGTAGTTCCCGTCGAAGCACGCCGAGCACAGCCGCGTGCGGGGCTGCTCGCTGGCCGAGATGAGCCCGTCGAGGGAGACGTAACCGAGGGAGTCGGCGCCGATCGAGCGCCGCACCCCTTCGATGTCGAGGGACCCGGCCACCAGCTCGGCTCGGGTGGCGAAGTCGATGCCGTAGAAGCACGGCCAGCGCACCGGCGGCGAGGCGATCCGCACGTGCACCTCCACCGCGCCCGACTCGCGCAGCATCCGCACCAGCGCGCGCTGGGTGTTGCCGCGCACGATCGAGTCGTCGACGACGACCAGCCGCTTGCCGCGGATGACGTCGCGCAGCGGGTTGAGCTTGAGCCGGATGCCGAGCTGCCGGATCGTCTGCGACGGCTGGATGAACGTGCGCCCGACGTAGGCGTTCTTCACCAGGCCGGAGCCGTACGGGATGCCGCTCTGCTCGGCGTAGCCGATGGCTGCCGGCGTGCCGGACTCCGGGACCGGGATGACCAGGTCGGCGTCGGCGGGGGCCTCGAAGGCGAGGGTGCGGCCGATCTCGACGCGCGTGGTGTAGACACCGCGGCCGGCGATGCTGGTGTCGGGGCGGGCGAGGTAGACGTACTCGAACAGGCAGCCCTTCGGCTGCGGCGCCGCGAAGTGCTGGGTGCGGACGCCGTGCTCGTCGATGGCGATCAGCTCGCCGGGCTCGACCTCGCGGACGAAGCTGGCGCCGACGATGTCGAGCGCCGCCGTCTCGCTCGCCACGACCCAGCCGCGGTCGAGCCGGCCGAGCACCAGCGGCCGGACGCCGTGCGGGTCGCGCGCGGCGTAGAGGGTGTGCTCGTCCATGAAGACCAGGCAGAACGCGCCCTTGAGCGTGGGCAGCAGCTCCATGGCGGCGACGCCGATCGGCACGTCGGAGCGCGCGGCGAGCAGCGTGGTGACGAGGTCGGAGTCGGTGGTGGCGCCCATGCCGGCGGCCCGGCCGTTGAGCGCCTCGACGCGCTCGGCCAGCTCGGCGGTGTTGGTGAGGTTGCCGTTGTGCCCGAGCGCCAGACTGCCGCCGGTGTCGAGGTGGCGGAAGCTGGGCTGGGCGTTCTCCCACGTGCAGCTGCCGGTGGTGCTGTAGCGGCAATGGCCGACGGCGAGGTGGCCCTTGAGGCTCTTGAGGATCGACTCGTCGAAGACCTGGCTGACCAGGCCGAGCTCCTTGTAGACGAGCACGTTGCTGCCGTCGGACACCGCCATGCCGGCGGCCTCCTGCCCGCGGTGCTGCAGGGCGTAGAGGCCGTAGTAGGTCAGGTTGGCGACGTCCTCGTCGGGAGCCCAGACGCCGAAGACGCCGCACTCCTCGCCGACCGGCTTCTCGGGGGCGTAGGGGTCGTTCGCTGGATCGCTGGGGCTGGCCGTTCCGGGCGCGTGCGACACGCGGGGAGCTCCTCGGGGCGGCGGAGGGGAAGCCGTCGGGCCGAGTGTAGTCGGGCGGCGCCGTCGGGCGGGCCGTTCGCCGCGGCCGGGTCGGCGCCAGCTTCGGTGATCTTCCGCGAGCCTGATGATCAACAAGAGGTCGTCGTCGACATGCCGCCGGCGAGTCGACGGCACTTCCTTGTTGATCTTCATGATGTCGCGCCGCACCCGCCTTGTGGCAATTGCTCCGACCGGCTCAGACATTCCTCGTCACCTGGAGCAGGAGTTCTGGTTGCACGCGGCGAACACCCACCCCCGACAGCACGAGCCGCACCCCTGCGGCGACCCAGTGTGCCGATCCCCCCAAGGAGCACGACACATGAAGCGCATCGTCGTCAGCGGCGCCGTCCTGGCGCTCGGCATCGCCGGCGTCCAGGCCGCCACCGCTGCCCCCGCGGTCTACAAGGTCACCGGCGGCGGACAGATCATCGAGGTCGGCGAGACGGGAGCCGGCGACACCATTGCCTTCTCTGCCCAGTCACAGGGCGAGGAGGGCGAGGCGGCCAAGGGACAGTTCCAGTACATCGACCGCACTGGCGGTACTGGTCAGGGCCAGGAAGTCGTCCACGGCACCGTCTCTTGCGTCGTCGTTCACACGGCCAACACCGGCGACAGTGGCGGCTACGCAATCATCGGTGGGCAGAGCCGCCTCGGAGAGGACTTCCGCATCGAGGTGTTCGACGACGGCCAGGGAGCTGGCTCCGCGGACATGATCATGGTTCGCCGGGATGCCGACGCCCGCGACGGCGGCGACGAGGGCGAGGACGACAACCTCTGCGACATCGAGGAGGAGGACGATGGCGTCGCTCTCGGCCGCGGCAACGTGAAGATCCACAAGGAGAAGGCTGCCGCCGGCGGTGCCAGTTCGTCACAGGGCAAGCGCAACGGCTGACCCAGACGACGGCTCGAGCGGCCCGGACCGGCAGGTCCGGGCCGCTCGCGTTGCAAGTCCTCATGCCCGGGGCCCTGGGTGCGCCTGCTCACGTTGAGGGTCGCGGCGTGACCCGCTTGCTGGGGTGCAAGCGTGTCGGGACGCGACCCTCAGGCGGGGGAGCGGCGGCTACGCGGCCTTGACGGCGTCGAGCAGGGCCTGGCACGCCTCCTCGCACCGGCGGCAGGCCTCGGCGCACAGTCGGCAGTGCTCGTGGTGGCCGCTGTGCGGCGCGCACGACGTCGCGCACTGCACGCACGCCTCGATGCAGGCGGCGAGCAGCGTCGTCGTCCGCTGCTTGTCGGACAGGTTCAGCCGCGCCAGGTGCCGGACGGTCGTCTCGCACAGGTCCGCGCAGTCCAGGTCGTCGCGGATGCAGGTCACCATCGCCTTCGGGTCGTCCTCCGACAGGCAGGCGCTCGCACAGGCGTTGCAGATGACGGCGCACTCGCCGGCCGCGTCGATGGCCGCCGCGACGAGCCTCGCGTCGACGGTCAGCTCCTGCGGTGCGGCCTGCAGCATCTCCAGGGTGGTCACTGGTCCTCCGTGGGTTCGGGGTCAGGTCCTCGCAGTGCTCTGCCCCGATCGGGCCGGGACGACCCTCCCGCAACGAACCGGCAC
Organism: Mycobacteriales bacterium; assembly: GCA_035554015.1. Lineage (GTDB taxonomy): Bacteria > Actinomycetota > Actinomycetes > Mycobacteriales > SCTD01 > DATLGD01. The sequence goes on along the minus strand of DATMJH010000024.1, from coordinate 6,658 downwards.
GAAGTTGGCGTACGGCGCGCGCCGGGACGTCCGGGCTGGCAGGCTGAGGCGGTGAGCCAGGACGGCGCCCGCGAGCGCGACCCGTGGGCAGCGCCCGACCCGAACGCGAGGCCCGCGTCGCCCGGCGCAGGGTGGGACCAGCCGGCAGCCGGGCAGCCGGGGGGAGACCCGCCGCCACCCGGGCCGGCGCCGTGGGACGCGGGCGGGCCGCCGGCGTGGTGGGGCCAGCCGGGGCAGCAGCCGCCGCCGGGCGCACAGCCACCGTCCGGGCAGCCATGGGGTCAGCCGTACGCAGGACCAGGTCATCCGGGCCAGCCCCCCTGGGGTCAGCCGGGTCCACAGGCCGGCCCGCCGCCCTGGGGCCAGCCCGGCCGGCCACCCGGTCCCCAGCCCTGGGGCCAGCCCGGCCAGCCACCCGGCCCGCCGCCGTGGGGACCACCCCAGTCCTGGGGCCAGCCCCAGCCATGGGGCCCCCAGCCCTGGGGCCAGCCGCCCGGCCCGCAGCCCTGGGGCTGGCAGCCCTACCCGACGCCCGACCCTGCGGCCAAGCGCCGCGCCCGTCGCCGGGCGTTCATCGCGCTCGGCAGCGTCGTCGTCCTGCTGCTCGCGCTGGTCGGCGGCGTCGCCTGGTACGAGGAGCGCCGCGAGGAGCGGGTGCGCGCGGAGGTCGCCGCGTTGCTGCCGGGGCTGCAGGACTTCGTCGCCCGGGAGCGGGGCCTGCCGTTCAAGAAGGAGGTCGACGTCGAGGTCCTCGACGACGACGCCTTCCTCGAGGCGCTCTACGAGGAGCCGGCGGACGCGCCGGAGGAGCGCGAGGACCGCGACCCGGAGCCGACGCTCAAGGCGCTCGGCCTGCTCGAGGACGACGTCGACCTCGAGGATGAGGTCACCGATTCGCTCGACGAGGGCGTCGTGGGCTTCTACGACCCCGAGAGCGAGCGCCTGGTGGTGCGGGGTCGTGAGCTCGACGCCTTCGTCGAGATGGTCATCGTGCACGAGCTGGTGCACGCCCTGCAGGACCAGCACTTCGAGCTCCACCGCCCCGAGCTCGACGAGGCCGACGACGAGCGGAGCCTGGCCTTCACCTCACTCGTCGAGGGAGACGCCACCCGCGTCGAGACCGTCTGGTACGACGAGCAGTCGCCCGACCGGCAGGCGGAGATCGACGACGTCATCGGCGGGTCGTTCGGCGGCGAGTTCGGCGTCGTCGAGCAGCTGCTGGGCTTCCCGTACTACGCCGGGCCGGCGTACGTGGAGGGCGTGCTCGCTGAGGGCGGCCAGGCGGCGCTCGACGCGTTGTTCACGACGCCGCCGACGACGTCGGAGCAGATTCTCCGGCCCGACCTGCCGGCTGCCGTCGTCGACGTGCCCGACCCGCAGCTCGACGGCGACGTCGTCGACGCCGGCGTCATCGGCCTGCTGGGTCTGCACCTGCTCGACAGCATCGACCCGCTCGGTGAGAGCAGCATCCCCGGCGGCTGGGCCGGCGACGAGTACGTCACGACCCGCGACGGCGACCGCACCTGCACGCTCGCGCACATCGCCGCCGACCGGCCGGCCGAGCTGCGCCAGTACCTGCAGGCGTGGGCCGCGAGTCAGACCGACGCCGAGGTGGGCGACGGGCCGGCCGGGACCGTGCGGCTGCAGGCCTGCACCTGAGCCAGGACGTCAGGCCGCCGGAGCAGGGGCGCGCGCTGCGTTCCTGACGTCCCGCGGAGGAGCCTGACGGGACGTCAGGACACTGGAGCAGGTGCGGGCTGACGCTTCCTGACGCAAGAACGCGTCAGTTGACGCGGCGCTCGCGGCCCTCCCAGAACGGCGCCCGCAGCTCGCGCTTGAGCACCTTCATCGCACCCGACAGCGGCAGCGGCTCCTCGCGGAAGGTGATCGCCTTCGGCACCTTGTAACCGGCGATCAGCCCGCGCGCGTGGTCGATGAGCTCGGCCTCCGACGCCGTGTGCTCGGGCTTCAGGACGACGATCGCGTGCACCGCCTCGCCCCAGGTGTCGTCCGGCACGCCGATGACCGCCACCTGCGCCACCGCAGGGTGCGCGGCGAGCGCCTGCTCCACCTCGGTGGAGTACACGTTCTCGCCGCCGGTGACGATCATGTCCTTGGTGCGGTCGACGAGGTAGAGGTAGCCCTCGTCGTCCAGGTAGCCGGCGTCGCCCGAGTGGTACCAGCCGTCCCGCAGCGCCGCCTCGGTCTCCTCCGGCTTGCGCCAGTACTCGGTGAGGAACTGCCCGCCGCGCACGCACACCTCGCCGACCTGGCCGGTGGGCAGCACGTTGCCCAGCTCGTCCTGGATGGTGACGACGGTGCCGGCGACGGCACGCCCGGCCGACGCCAGCTTGTCCTCGCGCTGGTGGTCCTCGGGCAGCAGCGCCGTCACCAGCGCGGCCGACTCCGTCATGCCGTAGCCCTGGAAGAGCTCGACGTGCGGGAGGTCCTGCCGCAGCCGCTCGAGCACCGGGCGCGGCATGGGCGACGCCCCGTACACCAGCCGCTCCAGCGACGAGAGGCGCTCCGGGCGGTACTCCGGGTGCGCGAACGTCATCGCGATCATCGTCGGCACCATGATCGTGCCGGTGCAGCGGTGGGTCTCGCAGGCCGTCATCACGCCGCCCGGGTCGAAGACCGGCACGGTGACGAGCTGCTCGCCCGTCGTCGGGATGGACAGGATCGCGCCCATCGAGGCCGCGTGGAACATCGGCACCTGGGCCAGGTAGCGCTCCTCGGTCTGCCCGAAGCCGAAGGCGAGGCCGATGTGGTAGTTCGTCAGCATCAGCGCGCGCTGGGTGAGCAGCACGCCCTTGGGCAGCCCGGTCGTGCCGCCGGTGTACATGAGCAGCGCCGGATCGTCCTCCTCCGGCTCGGCCGGTGCGATCTGCTCGCCGGCCGCGATCAGGTCCTCGTAGCCGACGTCGTGCGGCGTGTCCGGCCCGGCTGCGCCCATGAGGACGACGGTCTGGACGCCGGCGGCCTCGCGCACCGCGTCGATGACGCCGGCGAACCAGACGTCGACGAACACCACCTTGGTGGCGCTGTCGGCCAGCACGTGCGTCAGCTCGCGCGGCGCGAAGCGCAGGTTGAGCGGGTTGACGATGCACGTCCCGAGCAGGCCGGCGTGGTACACCTCCTCGAACGCGCCGCTGTTGAGCGCCATCACGGCCACCCGGTCACCTGGCTCGACGCCGAGCTCCTTGCGCAGGGAGTTCGCCAGCCGCAGCACGCGCGAGCCGTGCTCGCCGTACGTCGTCGTGGTGCCCGAGCCGGTGTCGGTGAGGAACGGCTCGGCCGCGTACCGCTCGACGGCCGGCAGCAGCTGCCGGTGCCAGATGAGCTCCTTCACGAGGGCGCCTCCTGCGACGTGTGACGTGGGACACGCAACCTACGTCGTCAGCCGAACGGCAACCATGGCGACAGGTCGGCCCGGTCGCCCCAGGTGAGCACCCGGCCGTCGGCGACGGCGTCGGCCCACGCGAGCAGGCCTGCGCACAGCAGCACGAACGGCACCGGCTGGGCCTCGACGACGTTCGGCGGCGTGCCGCGCGTGTGCCGCGGCCCCTCGACGCACTGCACCGCCGCGAACGGCGGCACCCGCACCTCGACGTGCCGGCCGGGGGCGCGCTCGGCCAGCCGCTCGGCCAGCCCGCGGACGGCGAGCGCCAGGTCCGCACGCCCGGGTGCGTCACCGGCGTCGACGGCACGCAGCACGGCCTCGACCGCGGCGTCGACCTCGGCCGGGTCGCGACGGCGGCGGGGAGGCATCCCGGCACGGTAGATCGAGCGTCAGGCCGGCGGGCTCCAGGACCGCACGAGCAACCGCGCGGCGCCCCCGATCAGGCGCCCGACGCGGTCCCGCCCGTCGCGGGCTGGGCGACGACCGGCGCCGTCGCCCCCGCGAGCGGCCCGAACAGTGCCGGCAGCGTGCCCTCGTGCGCCTCCCGCAGCTCGTCGAGCGGCACGGTGAACAGGTCCTGCACCTCGAGCGCGCCGGTGTCGTCGGTGACGCCGAGCCGGGCGCACGGCAGGCCCCGGGCGTCGCACATCTCGGTGAAGCGCAGCTCCTCCGACCGCGGCACGCTCACCAGCGCCCGCCCGGCCGACTCGCTGAACAGCTGGACGAACGGGTCCAGCCCGGCGGGCATCACGACGCGGGCGCCGAGCCCCTCGCTGCGGCGGGCGGCCAGCGCCGACTCCACGAGCGCCTGTGCCAGCCCGCCGTCGGACAGGTCGTGCGCGCTCGACAGCATGCCGTCGCGCGAGCCGGCGACGAGCACCTCGCCGAGCACCCGCTCGCGGTCGAGGTCGACCTGGGGCGGCCGGCCGCCGAGGTGGCGGTGCTCGGCCCAGGCCCACTCCGACCCGCCGAGCTCGTCGCGGGTCTCACCGAGCAGCAGCAGCACCTCGCCCGGTTCGGCGAAGCCAATCGGGGTGCGGCGTGCGACGTCGTCGAGCAGGCCGAGGACGCCGACGACCGGCGTCGGGTGGATGGGCGTGCCGGCGGTGGAGTTGTAGAAGCTGACGTTCCCGCCGGTGACCGGCGTGCCGAGCGCGCGGCAGGCCTCGGCCAGCCCGCGGGTCGCCTCGGCGAACTGCCACATGACGTCCGGGTCCTCGGGGGAGCCGAAGTTCAGGCAGTTCGTGACGGCGATCGGCACCGCACCGGTCGCGGCGACGTTGCGGTAGGCCTCGGCGAGCGCGAGCTGCGCGCCGGCGTACGGGTCGAGCCGGGTGTACCGGCCGTTGCCGTCGGTGGCCAGCGCGACGCCGAGGCCGCTCTGCTCGTCGAGCCGCACGACGCCGCCGTCCTCCGGCCAGGCCAGCACGGTGCCGCCGAGCACGATGCGGTCGTACTGCTCCACCACCCAACGGCGCGAGCAGAGGTTGGGCGAGGCGACCATGCGCAGCAGCAGGTCGCGCAGCTCCCCCGCGGCCGGGTACGGCGGCAGCGCGGCCGACTGCAGCTCGTCCTGGTCGGCGGGCCGGGCGTAGGGCCGCTCGTAGACCGGCCCGTCGTCCGCCAGCGAGCCGGGCGGGACGTCGACGACGACGTCGCCGTGCCACGTGACGACGAGCCGATCGCCCTCGGTGACCTCCCCGATGGCCGTCGCGAGCACCCCCCACTTCTCCGCGATCGCAAGAACTGCAGGCACTTTCGACGGCTCGACGATCGCCAGCATGCGCTCCTGCGACTCGCTGGCGAGGATCTCGTGCGGCTCCATCGACGCCTCGCGCAGCGGCACCCGTTCGAGGTGGGCGCGCATGCCGGAGCGCCCGGCGGCCGAGGTCTCGGTCAGCGCGCAGGTCAGGCCCGCGCCGCCGAGGTCCTGGATGCCGCTGACCAGACCGGCGTCGAACATCTCCAGGCAGCTCTCGATGAGCAGCTTCTCCATGAACGGGTCGCCCACCTGGACGCTCGGGCGCTTGGCCGGGCCGCCCTCCTCGAACGTGGCGCTCGCCAGCACCGAGACCCCACCGATGCCGTCACGCCCGGTCTTCGCGCCGAGCAGCACGACGACGTTGCCGACGCCGCGGGCGGCGCTGAACTGGATGCGGTCCCTCGGCATGACGCCCAGGCAGAGCGCGTTGACGAGCGGGTTGCCCTGGTAGCTCGGGTCGAAGACGACCTCCCCGCCGATCGTCGGCAGGCCGAGGCAGTTGCCGTAGCCGCCGATGCCGGCGACGACGCCAGGCAGCACTCGAGCGGTGTCCGGGTGGTCGGCGTCGCCGAAGCGCAGCGGGTCCATCACGAGCACCGGGCGGGCGCCCATCGTGAGGATGTCGCGGACGATGCCGCCGACGCCGGTCGCCGCGCCCTGGTACGGCTCGACGTAGCTCGGGTGGTTGTGCGACTCGACCTTGAAGGTGACGGCGAGCCCATGCCCGATGTCGACGACGCCGGCGTTCTCGCCCATGCCGACGAGCAGCCGCTCGCTCTTCGGCCCGTCACCGAACTGGCGCAGGTGCACCTTCGAGCTCTTGTAGGAGCAGTGCTCGCTCCACATGATCGAGTACATCGCGAGCTCGGTCTGGGTCGGCCGGCGGCCGAGCACCTGGCGGATGCGGTCGTACTCGTCGTCCTTCAGCCCGAGCTCGAGGAACGGCTGGTGCACGTCGGGCGTCTGCGCCGCCTGCTCGACCGTGTCGACGGTCTCGCGGGCCGGCGGGAGCGGGCCGGACGAGTCGTTCTGCGGCGCGTAGTCGCTCACCCGCGCGAGGCTACCGGCGGGCCGACGCCCGCTGCGTCCGCCGACGTCGGCGGGGGTTGTGTGCCAGGACGCGGACGCGAGGTGGTGTCAGGCGAGCAGGTCGGCGAGCCGGAACCGCAGCGGCACCGGCTCCTCGACGTCGACCTGGTCGGTGTACCGGCCGGTCTCGCGGTAGACGTCGCCGTCGAGCCGGTAGGTCCACAGCACGGAGTCGGCCGGCTCGAAGCGCCAGAAGTGCGGGATGCCGGCGGCGGCGAACTGCGCCGGCTTGGCGACCCGGTCGGTGCTGACGCTGCTCGCGGTGGAGGTGATGAGCCCGAGCAGCGTCAGCACCGACCGGGTCGCCAAGCCGGCGCAGTTCGCCGCCGCCGGCATCCCGCACTTCTGGCGCTTCGAGCCGGCCGACTCCGTGCTGTGGACCTACCGGCTCGACGGCGACGTCT
>DATMJH010000023.1:0-2126 GCA_035554015.1 Mycobacteriales bacterium | reverse complement strand
GCCGCAACTGTGGAACGTCGTACGCGGCGACATGAGCCTCGTCGGCCCACGCCCACTCGTCCTGACCGAGACCGAATGGCTCGACGAGGACTGGCACGCGCGACGCAGCGACCTGCGCCCCGGCCTCACCGGGCCGTGGCAGGTGTACGGACGCTCGGACGTGCCGTTCCAGGCGATGCTGCGCTTCGACTACCAGTACGTCGCCGGCTGGTCGCTGGCGCGCGATCTCGAGATCCTCTGCTTCACCCTGCCGGCGGTGCTGGCGGGGCGCGGCGCGTACTGACGCACGTCCGGGCTCGATCGAGCCCGCCGCTCAAGGTCGCGCCGGCTGCTGCCGATACGGTGAAGGCAACTTCAAAGACGCGCCTCCCCCGATAAGAGCACCCCCGCCGCGAGGCGGGTCCGCAAAGCCGCGGGGCTCCCAGAGCCGGCCGGGCTACCGAAGGGAAACTCCGGGATGGCGCCCGACCCGGAGGTGGTGCGGGCATGTGCCGGCTGATTCACCTGTCGCTGCGAGCATCGGTGCTCGCGGCGGCTCTTGCAACGACGCTCTTCGCGACGGCCGCGCCTGCGGACGCCGAGCCCCGCACGTCGGGCGCGCCGTCCTCGAGCGCCGCCAAGAAGCGCAAGGCGGCGTCCGCGCCGCGATGCCCGAAGGTCCGCGCCCGCAGCGGCGTGCGGCGCACGAAGCGCGCGGCGCGTGCCGCGCGCACCACACGCACGCGCTGCCTGCTGCGTGCGCGGGCGGCCCGGCAGAAGGCGCGAAGCAAGGCGCCCGCCGCCGCGGCACCGGCAGCGGCGGCACAGCCGATCGCGGCGCCGGCGCCGGCGCCCGCCGACCCCGCCCCGGCTCCGACCGCTGCCCCCGCGCCGGCTGCGGCTCCGGCGCCCGAACCGGCTGCGGTTCCAGCGCCCGAACCGGCTCCCGCTGCAGCGCCCGAACCGGCTCCGGCCCCCGCGCCGGAACCGGCGCCCGCCCCGGCCGCGCCCGCGCCGGCAGCGCCGGGCGTCCTGTTCTCCGATGCCTTCGACGGCCCCGACGGCATCATCACGAGCGCCGACGCGTTCTGGAACCCGGCGAACGCCCTGCTGCCGCGCAGCGCGAACTGGGAGGGCGAGAGCGGGACGATGTACCGCCGCGCCGAGGCGGCGCTGTCCGCGACGAGCCTCTCGCGTGTGTTCCGCTTCTGGACGGTCCGCTCGGACTTCGGCGACGTGAAGGTCGAGATGGACCTGCGGACGCTCTTCTTCCACGCGGGCGCGGCCGACATGCCGGCAGCCGACTGGGACGGTGTGAAGCTCTGGCTGCGCCGCCAGGTCGTCAACGGGACGTCCTCGGCCAACGTCAAGCCGGCGCTCTACACGGCCGAGGTCAACCGGCGGCAGGGCAACGTCGTCATCCAGAAGAAGTGCGGCGGCCAGGACGGCTACGTCGTGCTCGGCAACACGCCCTGGAGCGGGAACCCCAACCCGGCGCGCGTCGGCCAGTGGGAGCGCGTCGGCGGCACCGCCCGCACGAACGCCGACGGATCGGTCACGCTGCAGGTCATCCGGGGCGGCACGGTCGTCCTCACCGGCACCGACCGCGGCGCCGGCGGCTGCCCTCCGATCACGGCCGCCGGCAAGGTCGGTGTCCGCGGCGACAACACCGAGTTCGAGTTCGACAACCTCACCGTGACCGCCGCCTGACGCCCTCGCCCCGGCCGCGCCGGCTGAGGCGCGCCGGCCGCCCGCTAGGCTCACGGCGTCGATGCGGCTCGCGGTGATCGTCCCGTTCCTGAACGAGGCGCCGTATCTCGGCCCGCTGCTGACGTCGCTGGCCGAGCAGACGCGCGCCCCCGACAGCCTCGTGCTCGTCGACGACGGGTCGGTCGACGGATCGGCGGAGATCGCGACCGCGTTCGCGAGCGAGCGGCCGGACGTGACGGTCCTGCGCCGGCCGCCTCGCGAGCGGTCCGACGACCGGCTCGCCGGCGCGCACGAGCTGCGCGCGAAGGAGCCCGTCGTGCAGGCCGCGGGGCCGGAGATGGACCGGGTCGCCGCCGGGCACAGCCACGCTCGCGGTGCGCCACCCGCGCATGCGCGCGGTGACCTCGTCGATCGTGTCCCAGCCGAGGATCTCGGGC
>DATMJH010000022.1:0-10945 GCA_035554015.1 Mycobacteriales bacterium | reverse complement strand
CCACCGTCACCGGCAGCGGCCCCTCGTTCCGGAGCGGCACCGTGATCTGCACCTGCTGGCCGTGCCGGTAGCCGATGACGGTGGTGCCGCCGGGCCCGTACTCCGGCACAGACCGGACCGGCCCGTCACCCTCGACCCGCGGCTCGCCGGCCGCGAGGTCGACGGTGCCGGGCGCCCAGAGCGCGAGCGCCGACCAGACCAGCCCGAGGACCGCCACGACGGCAGCCACGGCGACGGCACGACGCCGGTGAGGCCGCACACCGTCGGACGTCACCCCGCCGGACGGCGCCGTGCGAGCGGGAGCATCCAGCACGGCCGTCACGCCGCGCGCCGTCGCCGCAGGCGGAGCACCGAGCCGGCGAGCACGAGCCCGGCCACCGCCGGCAGGAGCGCTCCGCCGGTCGTCGGCAGGCTGCGGGCGGCCACGACCGCGGTCGCGTCGCCGCCACCGCCGCGGGCGGCCGTCGCCGCGACATCGTCGTCGCCGGCACCGGCGGGCGCCCCGCCGCTCTCCCCCGGCGCGGCTTGCCGGCCGGCCGGCTGCGCCGGCGAGTCGAACCAGTCGCAACCGGCCGGGTCGGGCTCGGCGTTGCGGTCGTAGGTCGAGCAGCCGGCCATCGCGACGGTCTTGGCGACGTTGCCGATCGGCGACACGGAGCCGCCGCTGTCGCAGTCCGGCAGGCCGAGCACCACGTCGCTGGAGAGCTCGCCGTAGGTCGACGTGTTGTCCTGCCAGCAGTTGCCGACTCCCTGCTCGTCCCACTCCACGTCGCGCCCGTTCGGCTGCTGCACCCCGGCGGGGTGGAAGCCGAAGCTGTTCGCGACGAAGTGGTTGCCGTTCGAGGTGTCGTACTGGGCGTCGGGGCGGAAGTCGTCCCGGACGGCTCCGGGCACCCAGAGCAGCTTCACGCCCGTGCGCCAGTTGTCGTAGATGAGGTTGTCCTCGAGCAGGTTCCGGTTGCCGGCGGCGATGAGCACGCCCGTGCCGACCGGGACGGGGAAGGCCGGGCACACGGTGCCCTCGCCGTGGCCGCGGTCGGCCGGCTTCTCCCGGCGGCACGGCGCGTCCTCGCCCTGCACGAACTCGGCGACGTAGTTGTTGTTGTTGGCGTAGATCCTGTTCCGGGTCAGCCACGCGTGGTCCTGCGGCATGCCGGGGTGGTTCGGGACGAAGGAGTCGGTCACGTAGCCGGCCTGGTTGGCGAAGACCTCGTTGTCGTGGAAGTAGACCGAGTTGCCGGCGGTGCCGGAGAAGCCCAGCGCGTTGTGGTGCGTCTTGCAGCCGAAGATCTCGACCGCCCAGCGCGTCAGCCGCTCGGTCGCCGGGTTGTCGGCGTTCACGTCCGCCGCCGAGCCCGGGTAGATGCCCGAGTCGCCGTTGTAGGAGGTGTCGCAGTTGCTGATGACGCCGTGGTCGGAGACGAAGGTCAGGATGCCGTAGAGGTCGTTGTGGCGGGCGTTCACGCGGTCGAGCAGGTACCCGTCCGTCTCGTGCACGTAGAAGGCGTTCTCGCGGAACAGCTCGGCGGTCATGTTGCGCAGGACGAAGCCGTCGGCGCGGTCGGCCTTGATGCCGTTGTGCTTGATCCAGTCGCCGTCCTCGCGGAAGCCGCCGCGCAGCACGACGTCGTCCATGCGGGCGCCGGTGCCGGCGATCTGCAGGTCGCAGAGCGGCCCGCACACGACCTCGCGGTCGTCCGGCGTCGTGTCGCCGGCGACGGTGACCAGGTTGATCACCTCACCGCAGGAGACGATCAGCGGGTAGTCGACGACGCCACCGTCGTACGACTGGGTGCACGGCGCGTTCTCGTCCCACGAGGGCTCCTCGCGGTAGACGCCGGGCAGCACCCAGATGTCGGTGCCACGCACGGCGACGGCGTCGACCGCCTCCTGCATGTGCTCGTACTCGCACTTGGGGAGCAGCTCCTCGTTGAGCGCCCTCGCCGGGCCGGCCGGCATCGCGGCGATCCGCGCAGCGCTGTCGGGCTTGCACACCACCAGGTGCGGCCGGGTGGCGTCGTACGCGCGGGCGGTCGGCACCGACTTCGTGCCGTCGGGGAACGCCGACTCGCGTTCCTCGTGAGCCAGCGCCGGCCCACCTCCGAGCAGGGCCAGCAGACCCGCCGCGGCGGTGGCCACGAACAGCCTCGAGGTGGTGCGCACGATGTCGTCCTCCCGGTCCGGGCACGGCAGTACCGGCGTGCTTTCGACGCCGGACCGGCGGTGTCCTTCCCGGACGTGGGACACGTCACACTGCTGTGTCACATGCGGTCACCGGGTGCGGCGGACGTCCTCCGGGATCTCGTGCAGCTCCTCTGCCGGCTCGGGCGCGACGCCTCCGACGTGCTTGACCGCCTGCGGGTCGCGACGGACCTTGGCCAGGCTCGCGGCCACGGTGATGCCGAGGACGACGACGATGACCGACAGCGACGTCCCGATGCCGACCTCCGGGAGCAGCTGCCAGGCCCCCTCGCCGAGGTGTCCGGCGTCGACGCCGCTCTCGTGCAGGGCGTGCAGCACGAGCTTGACGCCGATGAAGCCGAGGATCACCGACAGCCCGACAGACAGGTAGACCAGCCGGTCGAGCAGCCCGTTGATGAGGAAGTACAGCTGCCGCAGCCCCATCAGCGCGAAGGCGTTGGCGGTGAAGACGAGGTAGGGCTCCTGCGTGATGCCGAAGATCGCCGGGATGGAGTCGAGGGCGAACAGGATGTCCGTGGTGCCGATCGCGACCATGACCACGAGCAGCGGCGTGACGACCCGCCGGCCGTCTATGCGGGTGACGACCTTGGCGCCGTCGTACTGCTGGGTGGTGGGCAGCACCCGCTCGACGAAGCGCAGCACGGGGTTCTTGCTCAGCTCCGGCTCCTCGTCGCGGTGCCGGGCCAGCTGCACGGCCGTGTAGATGAGGAAGGCGCCGAAGACGTAGAAGACCCAGCTGAACCGCTCGATCGCGGCGGCACCGGCGGCGATGAACAGCCCGCGCAGCACCAGCGCCAGCACGATGCCGAACAGGAGCACCTTGTGCTGGTGCACCGCCGGCACCGCGAACGTCGTCATGATGATCACGAAGACGAACAGGTTGTCGACGCTGAGCGAGTACTCCACGACGTAGCCGGCGAAGAACTCCGCGGCGTACTGGCCGCCGGCCAGCACCCACAGACCGAGGCCGAACAGCACCGCCAGGGAGACGTAGAACGCCACCCAGCCGGTGGCCTCGCGCACCGAGATCGCATGCGGCTTGCGGCCGACCACGAACAGGTCGACGGCGAGGACCACCACGATGGCGGCGACGGTGACGAGGTACACCCAGGCGGGGACGTCCAGCACGGTCTGACGCTACCCGCGACGGCGTGCGGCGCACCCGGTACGGCAGGCTGGCGCGCGTGCCGACGCCGATCCAGCCCGCAACCGTGCTGCCGCCCGTCCTCGCTGCGGTGGCGGCGCGCACCAAGGGGTTCCTGCCTCACGACGAGGCCGCGGCGCTGCACGCCGCCGCGCTCGGCGCCGCGGCGGGGACGTGGCTGGAGATCGGCACCTACTGCGGGCTGTCGACGGTGCACCTCGGGGCCGCCGCCCGGTCGGCCGGCGCGCACCTGGTCACGCTGGACCACCACCGCGGCTCGGAGGAGAACCAGCCGGGCTGGGAGTGGCACGACCCGACGCTGGTCGACCCGCACACCGGCCGGCTCGAGACGCTTCCGTCGCTGCGGCGCACGCTGTGGGACGCCGGCCTGGACGACGTCGTGAGCGTGGTCGTCGCGACGACCCAGCAGGCGGCGCGCTGGTGGACGACGCCGCTGACGCTGCTGTTCCTGGACGGCAACCACACCGAGCAGGTGGCGCAGCACGACTACGCCGCCTTCGCCCCGCACGTCGTCCCGGGCGGGCTGCTGCTCGTGCACGACGTCTTCGAGCGGCCCGAGGACGGCGGCCGGCCGCCGTGGCACGTCTTCCGGCGCGCCGTCGACAGCGGCGCGTTCGCCGAGGTGACGAAGACCGGTTCGCTGCGGGTGCTGCGCCGGGTCGGCCCGCAGGTGACCTGACCGGGTTGCGCGGCTGCGGCCCGCCTAGCTGCGGCGCTCGGCCGGGGCGTCCCCGCCGAGCACCGGGTGGCCGCAGGGCGCCGCGTCGGCGGTGCACACGTCGGCCGCGAGCAGCACACCCGTGGGCAGCCCGTCGCCCCGGAACAGCGCCAGGGTGGGGCCACCGGCCAGGGCGTCGGCGGCGAGCACGACCGCTGCTGCCGTCCAGGACGAGCGCTCGACCGGCCAGCGGACGCCCTCGTCGAAGACCAGACCGGTCCAGTACGAGCCGTCCTCCTCGCGCAGGTGCTGGACGTCGGACAGCAGAGCCAGCGCCCGGTCGCGGTCGCCGTCGGCGACCAGGGCGAGCGCCAGCTCGGCCGTCTCGGCGCCGGTGACCCAGGGGCGGTCCGCGACGCACCGGCAGCCGACGCCCGGCACGACGAACTCCTCCCAGCGGTCGGCGAGCCGCTCGCGCGCGGCGCCGCCCCGGACCGCCCCGCCCAGCACCGGGTAGTACCAGTCCATCGAGAACCGGGTCTTGTCGAGGAACACCTCGGGGTGCTGCGCCACGGCGTGCTGCAGCAGCCCGGCGGCCAGCTCCCACTCCGGCTGCGGCTCGCCGAGCCGCTCGCCGAGCGCGATGCCGCAGCGCAGCGCCTGGTAGGCCGACGACGACCCGGTCAGCAGCGCGTCGCGGTCGGTGCGGCCCTGCGGGTCGCGAGACCACCACAGGTGCCCGCCGGGTGCCTGGTAGTCGATGACGAAGTCGAGCGCCGCCCGGACGTGCGGCCACAGCAGGTCGACCAGGCTGCGGTCACCGGTGACCTGCCACCACTGCCAGACGCCGACCGCGACGTAGGCGACCTGGTTGGTGTCGACGCTCGGGTCGAGCACCGCCTCGCCCTCGTACTTCATGCACCACGCGCCGTCCGACGCCTGCGTGCGGCGCATCCAGTCGTAGGCGGCGCGCGCCTCGTCGAGCCGGCCACCCAGCACCAGCGCCATGGCGCACTCGACGTGGTCCCACGGGTCGGTGTGCCCGTCCGGCCACGGCAGCGCACCGCTGTCGTGCTGCGCGGCGGCGATCGACGCGACGGTCTGCGAGAGCTGGGCGGCGGTCAGCACGCCCGGGAGGTCACGCAGCCACACGGGCCGGCTCCCCCGCTCCGCTGGCGGCGGCGGGCTTGCGCAGGTACACCACCAGGCTCTTGCCGACGACGGGGTCGAGCAGCCGCTCGGCCAGCCTGGTGATCCTCGGCGCCTTCATCATGTCCCACACCAGCAGGCGGTGGTACGCCCTGACGAGCGGGTGGTCGCCGTCGTCGACGCCGACGGCGCACTTGAGCCACCAGTACGGCGAGTGCAGGCCGTGGGTGTGGTGGGAGCCCAGCGGCTCGAGCCCCGTCTCGGTGAGCCGGCGGAGCAGCTCGGTGCCCCGGTAGATCCGCACGTGGCCGCCCTCGGCCTCGTGGTAGGCGCTCGACAGCGCCCAGCAGACCAGCTCGGGCCCCCACCGCGGCACGGTGACGGCGATCAGACCGCCCGGCCTGAGCACGCGGAACAGCTCCGCCATTGCCCGCCGGTCCTCCGGCAGGTGCTCGAGCACCTCGGCGGCCACGATCCGGTCGAAGCTCGCGTCGGCGAACGGCAGCGCGTACGCGGTGCCGCGCAGCGCCGTCGCGGTCGCGTCCGCCGGCGCCTCGCCCTCGGCCGCGAGGGCGCCGAACATGTCGCGGACGTCCGCGAGCTCGCCGGCGTCCATGTCGAGGGCGACGACGTCGGCACCGCGGCGGTACAGCGCGAACGCGTGCCGGCCGCCGCCGCACCCCATGTCGAGCACCCGGTCGCCCGGGCCGACGGGGAACCGGGCGAAGTCGACGGTCAGCACGGGACGTCCTCCTTGCGCGCCGGCAGCGAGGTGCGGTACCAGCGGACGGTCGCCTCGGCGACGGCCCGCCAGGTGTAGCGCTCGACGACGCGGGCCCGACCGGCGGCACCGATGCGGGTGCGCAGGTCGTCGTCGTCGAGCAGCCGGCCGACGGCGGCGGCCAGCGCCTCGGGGTCGCCCGGCGGCACGTGCAGCGCGGTCTCGCCGTCGGGGCCGACGACCTCGGGGAGGGCGCCGGCGGCCGAGGCGACGAGCGGGGTGCCGCAGGCCATGGCCTCGACGGCAGGCAGGCTGAAGCCCTCGTACAGGCTCGGCACCACCGCGACCTGTGCGGAGCCGAAGACGTCGACGAGCTCGGCCTCGCTCAGCCCGTGCACGAACCGGACGGAGGCGCTGAGGTCGAGGCGCTCGATGGTGCGGGCCACCAGACCGCCCTCGCGCGGCCGGCCGACGACGACCAGCTCGACGTCGCGCTCGGTGCGGAGCTTGGCCACGGCCTCGAGCAGCGGGACGACGCCCTTGATCGGCACGTCGGCGCTGGCCGTGGCGACGATGCGGCCGGGCACGCGCGGCGGCGCCCCCCGCAGCTCCGGCGGCAAGAAGACGTCGGTCTCGACCCCGACGGGAACCACGGTGAGCCGCTCGGCCGGGACCTCGAAGTCGCGTGCGATGTCGACGGCGCTGCTCTCGGAGACGGTCAGCACGGCGGGCAGCCGCCGGACGACCCGGCCCTGCATCCGCAGGAACGAGTACCAGCGGTGCGTGGCGAGCCGCTTGCGCAGGCCGACGGCGGCGTCGAGGTCGTGCACCCGGTCGACCGTGATGGGGTGGTGCACCGTCGGGAGCACCGGGAAGCCGTCGCGCTGCAGCAGCAGCAGCCCGTACCCCAGCGTCTGGTTGTCGTGGACGACGTCGGGCCGCTCACCGGCCGGACGGCGGCGCAGCAGCCGCCAGGCGCGCAGGCTGAAGGTGAGCGGCTCCGGGAACGCCGCGGTGCACATCAGCAGGAACTCCGCGACGTCGACCGGCCCGCGGAACTCTCGCCAGTGCGGCACGCGGAACGGGTCGTCCTCCCGGTAGAGGTCCAGACTCGGGACGCGCGTCAGCCGCGGCGCGCGGCCGTCGGGAAGCGTGTCGAGCTCGGGGTACGGCGGGCCGGACAGCACCTCCACGTCGTGACCGAGCGCGACGAGCTCGCGCGACAGGTGCCGGACGTAGACACCCTGCCCGCCGCAGTGCGGCTTGCTGCGGTACGACAGCAGCGCGATCCGCAGCGGACGGTCGTGCTCGGCTGCGTCCACGCGCGCGTCTCCCCCCGAGGTCGGAAGCGCCGAGCCTACCGGCGGTAACCCGCCGGCCGGCGGGCCGCTGGCCGCGGGCACGCCCTACGGTGGCTGCGCCCCGGCGGCCGGCCGGCGGTGCTCGTGACGGGGAGGACCGTGCTCCAGCCGGACGACGCGCGGCTGCTCGACGGGCTGGACGAGGTCGCGCAGGCGCGCCACGGCGTGCCACCGACCTGGCTCGCCGCGCGGCGGGAGCGTGCCGCCCAGCGGCTGCGAGAGGTCCTGGACCGGACCGGCGTGAGGGCTGCCGTGCGCACCTCCCCGCTCGGGCCCGCGTGGTCCGGCGACCTCGACGTGCACGGTGAGCTGCCGCCCGAGCAGGCACTCCGCGCGGCCGGCATGGTGCCGCTCGCGCCGCTGCACCGGCGGCTGTCCGGCCGGGCCTACCGCACGTGGGCGGTCGTGGAGGACGACACGGTGCTCGGCACCGTGGACCTGCTCGGCGGTGTGCCGCCCCGTCCCGTCGACGCCGTGCTCGCCCGGGCCCGCCGCCGCGGCGAGGTGCGGTTGCGCGAGGTGCTCGAGCTGCGGGCGCTCGCCGCCGCCGGCGAGCGGCTGCCCGACGACCCGGTCGTGCGGGCGGCGGCGGTGGTGGAGGCCGCCCACGGCGGTGCGGTGCTGGCCGGCCATGACACCGGCGAGGGCGCCCACCCGGCACGGCACGCGCCCGCACCCCTGCCCCGCGGCCGGCTCGCGCCGGTGCGCCGCGCGGCGGCGCGGCGGCGACGCCCGCTCGTCGTCGCGCTGAGCGGCGTCGACGGCGCGGGCAAGTCGACGCTCGCGCGGCACCTGGTCGACGACCTCACCGCTGCGGGCATCGACGCCGCCGTGGTGTGGACGCGTCCCGGCATGGGCCTCGGGGGGGCTGCGGCGGTGGCGAGGGCGGCCAAGCGGCTGCTGCGGCACGGATCCGCGCCGAGCGTGCGCTCGGTGGCGGCGGGCGAGCCGCCGCCTGCCGCGCGGCGCGGGCTGCCGGGCCTGGCGTGGGCGCTGCTGGTGTGCGCGAGCTTCGGCCTGCAGGCCCGCCGCCCGCGGCTGTCGGGCCGGCAGGTGCTCGTCTACGACCGCCACCTGCCCGACGCGCTGGTGACACTGGACGTGTTCTACCCCGGTGTGCCCACGACGCTGCCGCACCGGCTCGTGCGCCTGGCGCTGCCGAGGGCGGACCTGGCCTGCTACCTCGACCTGCCGGCCGACGTGCTGCGGGAGCGCAAGCCCGACGACCTCATGGGCGCGCAGACCGTCGACGCCCAGCTGGCCGCCTACGCCCGCCGCCTGCCGGCCCTGCCGGCCGTGCGGGTCGTGGACGCCCGGCAGCCGCCGCAGGCGCTGTCCGGCCGGCTCGTGCGCGAACTGCTCACCGACTGAGCGCGGGGCGGCTCAGCGCACGCCCGCGGCGTCCATGCCGCGCAGCTCCTTCTTCAGCTCGCCGACCTCGTCGCGGAGCCGGGCGGCCAGCTCGAACTGCAGGTCGCGGGCCGCCTCGTGCATCTGGTCCTGCATCTGCTGGATGAGCTGCGCGAGCTGCGCCCGCGGCATGCCGGCGAGCTCCCTCGCGTGCTGACCGGCGGTCGGGCTCTTCGACGCCATCCCCGGCACCGGCGCCTTGCCACGGGACTGCTGCCGGCCGGAGCCGCCGACCAGCTCGTCGCCGCCCTCGCGGACGATGTCGTCGAGGATGTCCGCGATCTTCTTCTGCAGCGGCTGGGGGTCGAGACCCCGCTCGGTGTTGTAGGCGATCTGCTTGGCCCGCCGGCGGGCGGTCTCGTCGATCGCCTTGGCCATCGACGGCGTGACGGTGTCGGCGTACATGTGCACCTGGCCGGACACGTTGCGCGCCGCGCGGCCGATGGTCTGGATCAGCGAGGTCCCGGAGCGCAGGAACCCCTCCTTGTCGGCGTCGAGGATGCTCACCAGCGACACCTCCGGCAGGTCGAGCCCCTCCCGCAGCAGGTTGATGCCGACCAGCACGTCGTACTCGCCCTTGCGCAGCTCCTTGAGCAGCTCGATGCGGCGGATCGTGTCGACCTCGGAGTGCAGGTAGCGCACCCGGACGCCGAGCTCGAGCAGGTAGTCGGTGAGGTCCTCCGACATCTTCTTCGTCAGCGTGGTGACGAGCACCCGCTCGTCGCGCTCGGACCGCTCGCGGATCTCGTGCACGAGGTCGTCGATCTGGCCCTTGGTGGGCTTGACGACGATCTCGGGGTCGACCAGCCCGGTGGGCCGGATGACCTGCTCGACGACGTCGTCCCGCACCCGGGAGAGCTCGTACGGACCGGGGGTCGCCGAGAGGTAGACCGTCTGGCCGGTGCGCTGGAGGAACTCCTCCCAGGTCAGCGGCCGGTTGTCCATGGCGCTCGGCAGCCGGAACCCGTGGTCGACCAGCGTGCTCTTGCGGCTGCGGTCGCCCTCGTACATGGCGCCGATCTGCGGCACGGTCACGTGCGACTCGTCGATGACGAGCAGGAAGTCCTCGGGGAAGTAGTCGAGCAGGGTGTGCGGCGCGGTGCCGGGAGCGCGGCCGTCGATGTGCATCGAGTAGTTCTCGATGCCGTTGCAGAAGCCGACCTGCCGCATCATCTCGACGTCGTAGGTGGTGCGCATGCGCAGCCGCTGCGCCTCGAGCAGCTTGCCCTGCTTCTCGAGCACGGCCAGCCGGTCGGCGAGCTCGAGCTCGATGCCGTTCACCGCCCGCTCCATGCGCTCCGGCCCGGCGACGTAGTGGGTGGCCGGGAAGACGAAGACCTCCTCGTGCTCCTCGACGACCTCTCCGGTGAGCGGGTGCAGCGTCATGACCCGCTCGATCTCGTCGCCGAACATCTCGATGCGGACGGCCAGCTCCTCGTACACCGGGAAGACCTCGACGGTGTCGCCCCGCACCCGGAAGGTGCCCCGGGTGAACGCCAGGTCGTTGCGGGTGTACTGCACGTCGACGAACCGGCGCAGCAGCGCGTCGCGCTCGACGGTGTCGCCGACCCGCAGGCGCACCATGCGGTCGACGTACTCCTGCGGCGTGCCGAGGCCGTAGATGCAGGACACCGACGCCACGACGATGACGTCGCGCCGCGTGAGCAGCGACATCGTGGCCGAGTGCCGGAGCCGCTCGACCTCCTCGTTGATCGAGGAGTCCTTCTCGATGTAGGTGTCGGTCTGCGGGACGTACGCCTCGGGCTGGTAGTAGTCGTAGTAGCTGACGAAGTACTCGACGGCGTTGTGCGGCAGCAGCTCGCGGAACTCGTTGGCGAGCTGGGCGGCCAGCGTCTTGTTCGGCGCCATGACGAGGGTGGGGCGCTGGACCTGCTCGACCAGCCAGGCGGTCGTCGCGCTCTTGCCGGTGCCGGTGGCGCCGAGCAGCACGACGTCGGGGGCACCGGCCCCGATGCGGCGGGCCATCTCCGCGATGGCGGCCGGCTGGTCGCCGCTGGGCTCGAAGTCGCTGACCACCTGGAACGGCCGGCGGGAGCGGCGCAGGTCGGTGGACAGCCGCGGCACGGTGGGGCGCACGCCGTGGCCGCCCGAGATCACGGACGCGGGCTTCGAGGGCACTCCTCCACGCTACGTCCGCCCTCCGACAGGACGCCTTCCGCTGGAGGCCGCCGGCCCACCGCGAGCGGTCGGGCCGGCGGCACAGCGGACCGCGTCAGCCGTTGGCGCCCTCGCTGACCGTGGCGTCGTTGGCGAACTTC